>JAWVYK010000006.1:0-25720 GCA_033722755.1 Rhodovibrionaceae bacterium
CCAGAGCGTTCGACCTCCAACGGCCAAGGTACGCTCAACGATACTCCAAAAGGTGTTCAGGTGAAATTTCGCGCTGATCCCAAAGCAAAAATGAGCAGCCAAGACGGCGGATTACCGCTCCTGGCTAGCTCCGGCCGTGCAGGACGCTGCAAGCAAAGTCCGCTACGGGGCAAAGACCGGACGCGTGAGTCAATCGCTCGGGACGGCTACTTATGACCCACAGCGGACACCGCCTGAGAGCGCCATTTTTCGCCTCTGGCTGCTTTTGGTGCGCTTCGTTACTAGATTGAGGGGGTGAATTGCTCAACTCTCGGATTGTTGCGGAAGCCGGCGTATAATGCCCACCATTCTGGCGGACTGCCTTCCGCTGGGAGGAAAATCATGAACGAACAGGGAGGCCTTCGCCAAGATGCGAGACGCTTTCAGGCGCCCATATTGAGTAAGAGCCTATCCCAGATCGCAGCCTCGTTCGGCGCTTTCACGGCCGTGTGTGCGGCGATGTACTGGGCCATGGACCTGTCCTACTGGATAACCCTTGCGCTGGCGCCACTGGCCGCGGGCTTTCTGGTGCGCGTCTTTATCATCCAGCATGACTGCGGGCATTCCTCCTACTTTCGCGCGCGTCGCGCCAACCAGGTCGTCGGACTCATCTGCAGCTTTTTGACGCTGACACCCTATCGCCCATGGCGCCGTCAGCACGCGGGCCATCACGGAATCTGGAACGACCTGGATCGACGCCAGAGCGGTGCCGATATCTATTCTTCCAGCCTAACCGTCGCCGAAAACCGGGTATTAGCTCGTTGGGGGCGATTCCAGCACCGCCTAACGCGCCATCCGCTGGTCCCGTCATGATACTTGGGATCCGACCTCGGCATCGTCGGAGAGTTCGACCTACCTGCGCTTACCGGCGGTCCTACAATGGTTCACCGGCAACATCGGATACCATCACGTGCACCATCTAAGCTCGCATACACCCAACGACCGGCTCCAGGAATGCCACGAGCGAATCGCAACTCGCTGCATGGTTCCGGCACTGTCCATATGGGCGGGGATACGGGCGCTGCGTTTCGTTCTGTGGGATCAAGACCGCGGCCGGATGGTCACCTTCAGCGAGGCCCACTCGACCGTGGCGGGGTCGTGAATTTGCCAACGCTGACGGTGCATCACCGCACGACCTATCGCTACCGCGCGCCGATGGTGTTCGGTCCGCACCGCTTGATGCTGCGCCCACGGGAGAGCCGCACCCTGCGGCTGCACGCGCATGATTTGGAGATTTCTCCCGCCGCCACCGTGACCTGGGCGCACGACGTCACCGGCAACGCCGTGGCAACGGCGACGTTCGCCGAGCCGGCGGACATGCTGGTCATCGACAGCGTCGCCGAACTGACACTCGATGTTGACGAGTGGCCGGTCTTCGACATTGCCGCCTCGGCTTCCACTTACCCATTCCTGCTCAGCGATGACGAGATGACCGATCTCGGCGCGCTGCGCCTGCAGGCCTATCTCGATTCCGCCGGGCAACTGCGCGAATGGGCGCAGGGCTTCATTGCCGGCGCCCACACCGACACACTCTCGCTGCTCAAGGACATCAGCAACGGTGTCGCCGCGCAGATCATCTACGAGGAGCGCGACGACGAGGCCGCCCAGACGCCGGTCGAGACGCTGGCGCGCGGCCGGGGGTCCTGCCGCGATTTCGCGGTGCTGTTCGTCGATGCCGTACGCAGCCTGGGGTTTGGCGCGCGGATCGTGTCCGGTTACCTCTACGATCCCGACCGCGACGCGGTCGGCTCCGCCGGCGCCGGCTCGACCCACGCCTGGGCAGAAGTCTATGTGCCCGGGGCGGGCTGGATCGTATTTGATCCAACCAATCGCAGCGTCGGCGGGTTCAACCTGATCCCGGTCGCTATGGCACGCCATATCCGCCAGACAATGCCGGTTTCGGGCAGTTACATTGGCGACGCGGCGGCGTTCGAATCGCTAGAGGTGTCGGTAACGGTGGAGCACGCGGCGGCGTAAGCGCCATCGTGGCGGTTCGCGGGAGTCAGCCACCCATGCCGCAGTTGGCCACGCACGGGTACGCCCCACCCAGCCAGCGTGGTCGGCAAACAGCGCTATTCATCCGACTGTCTGCACTTGGCCAGAGGCGGACATTTCACCGAGAGCGGGACGGGTTGTGAGAAGCCGAAAGCCTGCCAACTCGGGTAAATCTCCGCTCGGTTGGATTGGCGGGGTTGGAAGTTTATTCTGAGCTCGGGCGAGCGGCTCGGTCTGGGCCCCCGTATTTCAGGTTGCCAGAAGCAATGGCTTTTCTCCGTTACTCCGTAATTCGCATTCCCGCTCTTCTGCTCTTGGGCTTTGCGTTGGCATTGCCGGCACACGTCTATGCGGGAAGCGATGAAGCCCAAGTCTTCCTGGAAAAGGGCTGGCAACAATTCCACAAACACCGACCCGCGCACTATGCGATGGCCCAGCGGTTCTTCAATCAGGCCAAAGAAGCAGACCCTGACCATGCAGAGACGGATGCTGCGCTGGCGGCACTCTATTGGCGTGGTTACGACGAATTCTGGTTCAATGTCTTGGGAGTCGGCCGCTCCGACGCCCGGTTGTTGGCGAAGAAGCATCTTGAAAAGGCGTTAGAGGAGCCGACGGCCCGGGCCTATGAAGTTGATTGCCGGATGAAGTCATTCCGGGCCAAACACGAGGAGGCCTTGGCTGCATGTAGAAAGGCCCTCGCGTTGGCCCCAGAGGACCCTGACATTCGTCACGCAATGGCGCTTGCGCTGGTTTACGACGGGCAGCCGGAGGAGGCCTTGTTGCACATCGATAAGGCACGGCAAAGCGATCCACAGATGGAGGACTATCACGGCTACTACGAAGTCATGGCCAGGTTTTTCGTCGGCGATTCCACCGGCGCGATTGCCGCGCTTGAAAAGGCCATCAGCGCAAATCCGGGGTTGTGGACCTTTGACGAGGGCCTTCAATCCGCCACCTGCAATCCATGCATTTTCCTGATTGCGGCTCTGGCCGACAACGGACGCACCGAGGAAGCGAAGCGTCTAGTCAAACGGTTCATGGACCATCACATCGACTGGACCATCACCAACGAAATGTATTACCGACCGCTTCGCCTCGAGACGGATATCGAACATCTGACCAACGCCCTAAGAGCCGCCGGCGTCCCGGAATAGGCGTGCGTAACGGCGCATGTCCGACTTCGGGCACTCGCGGACATTGAGTTGGTGGCAGCAGGGGTTCTGCTTAGGTATCGACAGCCGAAGCAGCGGACTGGCGCCGCAAAGTCGGCTTCTAGCATCACTGGAATGATCGATTCCTCCTATTGGTGTGTTTGACCTACTAACCAGAAAATTTGATCCTATTTTCGGCATGGACCTCGGAGCCATTTGCCAATCCGGGGCTCCATGCCGCACCTGATTTTTGAGCTAAAGACTGGGGAAGACGCGTGCCGCTCACACACCTGCCGTTTACACACCTGGCGTTCACACATCTGCTCAGGACCATCGTGAATGACGGCAGCGTCTGCATCGTCGATCCAGCTGGTCGCGAGCAGATTATCGGCGATGGGTCCCCCCCGCTCGTCACGCTACGCCTGACCCCGAAAGCGCCTTCCATCGGGCTCATCTTCAACCCGGCGCTTAAGGTCGGCGAGGCCTACATGGACGGCTGCCTAAAAGTCGAACAGGGCAGCATCCACGATTTTCTTGATGTAATGGCGCGCAACTACGCGACGATGCGAAACAGCCCATGGCTGGATGTTCTGGGACGCCTGCAAGACGGGTGGACGGATGTGAACCTGCTTGAGAGATCGCGTCGTAATGTCGCGCATCATTACGACCTCTCGTCTAATCTCTATGACGCCTTTCTGGACAAAGACCGTCAGTACTCCTGCGCTTACTTTAGGAGCCCCGACGATGACCTCGAAACGGCACAGGAGAACAAGAAGCGCCATATAGCAGCCAAGTTGAAGCTGGATCGGCCGGGCTTGAAAGTGCTCGACATCGGTTCGGGCTGGGGCGGCCTGGCCCTTTACCTCGCCGAGGAATTCGGCGCGGAGGTGACTGGCGTCACGCTCAGCACCGAGCAGCAGAGCCTGAGTGCGCAGCGGGCGAGTCGCTCGCCTGCCGGGGACCGTGTCCACTTCGAGTTGCGCGACTACCGCGAAGTGGAGGGTCCGTTCGACCGGATCGTCTCGGTCGGGATGTTCGAGCACGTTGGAAAGCGACAGTATCGAAATTTCTTCCGGCGTGTCCGCGATTTGCTCACGGATGAAGGCATAGCCCTGATCCACTCGATCGGTTACTCGGACGCGCCAGCCCCGATCAATCCTTTCATGCGCAAGTACATTTTTCCCGGTGCCGATCTTCCGTCGCTTTCCGAGGTCTTTGCGGCGATCGAGCGGGCAGACCTCTGGATCTCGGACGTCGAGATCCTGCGACTGCACTATGCGGAAACGCTTCGCCATTGGCGCGAACGCTTTTTGGCTCGGTGGGACGACGTGGAAGCCCTCTATGACGCGCGCTTTTGCCGAATGTGGGAGTACTATCTGGCGCTCTGCGAGGTCGGTTTTCGCAGGCGCACGAACATGGTCTTCCAGCTGCAGCTGACACGGCAGGTCGATGCAGCGCCTATTACACGTGACTACATCATCGATGCAGAGCGGCTGGCGGAGGATCGGGAGCGCAAAAGGCCGTAATCGTCCTGCCCCCGCTCACCGGCCTGTCGCTTACGTTCGGCATTGGCGCCAGTGGCGGATGGCAATCGGCTCCTTGCTCGATGGCGGCTTCTAGCCAGAGGCTGACGTCAGGGTGGAGGGTCGCCGCAGCGCATGGTGCGAAGTGTTTATTGACGAAATCGGGCACATCGCGGCGGGATTCAAAAGCATCACCATCGGCAAGACGTAGATGCACGGGCTGGAAGGTCGGCTTAGAGCACGAAAGCGGAATCAGCAGCGGGGCTGGCTTCAGCTCGCTTTACGGTCAACCGCCGACAATTCGTCCACGCAGATGTTTTTCGCGGCAAGCTGGCTGGGCAGCTTGGAGACGCCTATTCCGCAGGCATCAGCGGCTGCGGCTGGTTGAAGGGACTGAGCCCGTCCTGCCGGCTCTTCTCGCCGAAGTGCTGGGCCAGGTAATCGAGAACGATCGTCCTGGTTTCAGGATCGAGTTCCGGCATGCCCTGTTTCTCAACCATCCAGTCCAGGAGATGGTCCCAGCGGCTTCGGCTCATACCCTGCTGCTGAACCAGCTTGATCGAGTGACAACCGCTGCAAATGGCGTAGACGGTCTCTCGCCCGTCGCCGGGCGGCAGACCGCCATAAGGCTCTTCTTGGGCGGCGGCGGGGGATGAATGTCCCCCGCCGAAACTCAAGACCAGGGCGATGGCCGCCAGCCGTCTCCACATTCCCATCAGGCCTCGACGCGCACTGCAATGCGATGCATCGAGTTGTTGACGTAGCCTTTGGGATTCCAGTTCACCGCGAAGGGCTGCATGCGTCCCTTGTTGTCCGTCGCCCGTGCCCAGATTTCATAGTAGCCCTTCGTCGGGAACTCGATTTCCGCCCGCCACCTCTGCCAAGAATAGGGGTTGGGCGGGGGCATGAGCCGCGCTTGACCCCAACGCTACAGCCGATCAACCGGGGCTAAATTAGGAATTGACGGTATATGATAACCGGATGCATCTGATCACGGAACCGTGAACGAGCCTTACCGCAAGATTGCTGGGGAGATGCGCTCGAATTCGTCCATACGGCGCGAATGGCTTGTGAGTAGGCCAAGCAGCCTTTCGGCCGGGCTGGGTCGAAGATCAACCCAAGGTCTGTGCGGCCCTGTCCACCGCTTCACCCTTCAGACGCGGGGCACGACTAACGAGGCTTCGGGCCGTTCGCTGCTGGCCCAAAGTGGACATGGGGCTCGCGCGTCGTGTGGATTCGGCCCTCCGATTGAACATCCGCGCCGCAACCGGTAACGTTATCGCAATGAAAAAGAGCGCTGCGTTGATCGCAGAGATGAAAACAGCTTAATAAAGGGTGGCAATCACTATGGATATCAAAAGGTTGAGCGTCGCGCTCTTTGCGAGCGCGCCCTTCGTGTTCTTATCCTCTGGAATATCCTTTGCGGATACGTTCCTCGTGGACCTTACCCATCCGATGGGAACTTATGCGCCTCAGGCGGACAATCCCCTCGAGCCGGACTTGAACCAGCCTTTGGGCGACAGCATTGCTTACCCGACCTTCGGCAAACAGACCGTCTATGACACTGGCAATTATTTCCCGATCGACCGGGGCGAATTCTACGGCGGCAAGGTTGTGCTTTGGGATCATCACGGCACCCACATGGATGCCCCCGCGCATTTCGTGAACACACCCGAATCGACCGAGCCCGGCAATCCGGAGCAGAAATATCTGCATGAGCTGAGCGCCGCGGAACTGATCGGCCCGGCCGTCGTGATCGACATTGGTTCGCGCGTCGCCGCGGAGTTGGACAAGAACGGCGGGAAGCCGAGCCCGGATACCAGCGTGACCGACTTTTCCGACGACTCGAACAACGTCATCACGGCCGACGATGTCGCAGCGGTCGAAGATCAGATCGAGGACGGTGTCTGGATCGTGGCCAACACCGGGTGGTCCCAGTTCTATTTCGACCCGAACTGGGATACGACGCCTTACCTCAACGGGTGGAACTTTCCCGGCTTCAACAATGCCGCCGTCGATAAACTGATCGAGATCGAGGACAAAAAGGGCGTGCGCATCAACGGCATCGTCATCGACAACATCGGCGTCGACACCGGCGAAGCGAGCCGAGGCACCGGCGAAAAGTGGGTCGGGTCGTGGCACTCCCATGTGAGGGGTCTGCAGCGAAGCTGGAAGTTCGTCGAGAACGCCACGAATCTGGGCGAGGTGGCCATGGCATCCGGCGGCTGCACGATCGTTGTCGGGGCGCCGAAGAACGTGATGGGCGGCGGCGGGCCCTCGCGCATCTTCGCCATGTGCGAAGAATAGACGGCGTCGTTCCAACAGCTTCGGGCGAAGCGCTCACGGGTGGGCCGTCGCGGCGTAATTGCGCACGCTCTTGCCCCTAGTCCGCGTTATCGTCCGCCAGCAATAGCAGCGCCTGGCGGGCCGTCTCGCGCACTTTGGCTTGGTGCGCATCACGCTCCAGCCTCTCAAGCGGCGCGATCGCGCGCGGATCGTCCAGAAAGCCCAGGCTTGCGGCGGCCTGCACGCGCACTTCCGCGTGCGGATCGCGCAGACGCTCGATCAGGCCAGGCACGGCGCGAGGGTCGCCCAGCCGTCCAAGCACGGCGGCGGCATTCAATCGCACTTCCGGATGCTCGTCGGTCAAAGCGTGCAGCACGACCTTGAAAGCACCGGCTTCGCCCAGAACCCCCAGCGATCGGACCGCCGCCGCCCGAATGCGGTGATTGGGCTCTTCCATAGCATATCGCCGCAAGACCTCCGCGGCCGGGGCGGCGTTGGTGTATCCGAGACCCGTGACCGAAAGCCGGCGGAGCTCGTAGCTCTTGCGGGCGAGCTTCAGGCCGATGGCCGAATCGCGCCGAAAATTTCGGTGTTTGGCGCCGTCGATGAACGCATCCAGCCCAACCCTCGGATCAGTTTCGAGCAGCGCCCGGACGGTCAGCAGCATGAGATCCAAATCGGCGACGTAGCTCAGAGGATCGTCGGGCTGTTCGGGCGATGCATGTGGTGGGCGTTGGGCGGCCAACTGCCTGTACAGCTCGAGAAGCGGCGGTGCGGTCTCGGGCGCCTTGGCTTCGGTCAGTTGGCGCACTGCCGCGGCCCTGACCGCCTGGCTGTCATCCTCGAGCAGGTCGGTCAGTGTGGCCAGAACGCCCTCGTCCGCGACCGCCCCCAAGGCCGCCGCGGTCTTGACCCGCAGGACAGGGTCGTCGGTTTCGGCAAGCAGGTCGGTGAGCGGCTCCACGGCAAGTGGCGAGGCGATCTTGGCGAGCGCGTCTATGATGATAGCAAGCGCTCTATCGTTCTGCGTGCGCGCGAGCGCCTGCAGCAGCGGCTCTGCCGCCGATTTTGCGCCGGTTCGGCCAAGCGCCTGCAAGGCCCGCAGCTCCAATGGACTGTCGGGGCGATCATCCAGCAGGCCGGCGAGCGCCGCCACGCTGTCCGTGTGGGCAAAGGCGCCAAGCGCGTCGACGACGCGCAACCGAACGCGCGGCGCCTCGGTCTCCAGGGCGTACAGCAGGTGGGGGAGCCCCTCCGGCGCACCGATTTCACCCAGTGCGACCGCTGCCGCAGCGCGCAGTTCCTCTCGCGGCTCGCTCTCCAATGCCTCCACAAGCCGCGGCAACGCACGCACATCGCCGATCATGCCCAGCGCGGTGTAGATCTCGCTGCGAACGCCGGGAGAGTCGGCGGCCAACTCGAGCGCTGCGAGCAGCGGCATCACATCCTTTGCTTCGCGCCGCACCCCAAGGGAAACGGCGGCATGGGCCATGGCGTGGTCATCCCCGCTTTGCAGCGCCTTGAGGAGAGCCTGGCGAGGTATCGCCAGATGCTCCCAACCGTTTGCGAGAATTGCCGGGGTGTAAAAAAGGCCCTGCAGACAGAGGCCAACGGCGAAGGCGGTCCCGATGCGCCAGCGCCGTGTGCGACGAGCTTTCCGGTTTTCAGCGGTTCTGAGTAAGAGCATGCTATCGGACGTAGCTCCGTTCTCCGGGCTGTTGAAGGGGTTTCTGATGGAACGATCGCAGAAGGCGTATCAATCCCGTGCCCGAATAGTCTCTGTCGGCCCAACCGCCAGCCGATCATAGTTGGAAAAAGTTTTCCAGGGTGCTCGAGGATGTGCAAGAGCGTCTGTTCACGTCCGCTTGTGGGGATAGCGTGCGGACGGCGTGGGTCGTCACGGAAGACCAGCTTCTGGCCATAAACCGTCATTCGCGTCCCGGGTTCGGGCGTGGGGTCACGGCCTGATCGAAGCGGCCACAGGCCCTGCGGATTAGACGTCGGCCGACGCGAAAAAGACGAAGAGGTTTAGTGACACCCTGGCCGTCAGGGCAAACAGAGATGAGACGAGGATCAGTGATGGAAACGGTAGATTCGGCCTCTTGAAGAGGAACTTTACCCCGACCAGGAGAAGCGTCGCCAACAAGATCAGTCCGACCAGGTTGACGGCACCGTCCATGATATAGGTCAGGCTACCGGGAAACCGGCTGAGGAAACCAACCTAGGCTGCTACCGCCAAAACAGGAGATGCATAACCAAAAAATCGCCATTTCGCTTGTTTGTCGGTCAAGCACGCCTCCGCCGCCAGCCGGGGTTCGCCGTTTGCTCACCGTAACTTGACCCGGATGGACAATCGACAGCCGCTCACAGCGTCAGAAGCTGACACTCCACCGATAGCTCTGTAGCGACAGCTGCGGGCTGGACAGCGGGCTTTCGTTCTGTCGTACCCGAAAGCCCGCCCGGGGCGCCGCTATAACAACGTCAATCCGGTTTGCGCAGCAGACTAACTTTCACTTCAACGTCAGTTCCTTCGGGAACTTACAAAACGTTGATTGCGACACTGTCCGCCAGCGAATTGGCGATGAAACAATAGCGGTGCGCCCGGTCGTGCATCTTTTCCAGTTCATCCGCCTCGACCGAAAATCCCGTATCAAAGCGCACCACCGGATGCAGATCGATCTGTGTCACCGCCATCTGGCCTTTTTGGTTCTTGCCGAGGTGGGCAACGGCGCGATCGTGAAAGCTCGCGACCGGCCATCCGGCTTTGGCCGCCAGCGCCAGAAAAGTCATCATGTGGCAGCTGGATACCGCTGCCGCGAGAGTCTGTTCCGGATTGGTGTTCTCGGGGTCGCCGCCCCAATCGGGCGCCGCGTCGCCTTGCACTTCATAGTTGTCGTTGTAGCGCACGACATGGGCGTTCGAGTACTTGCTCGGGCGCAGTTCAGGCTCGGAGCGCTGCCAATGCAGCTCGATGGAAAGTTCGGACATTTCTGCCTCTGGCTTGAATGAGGTTGCTCAGGTGGTCGCAATTTTCTTTTTGGGATCGAAGAAGGGCCGCTCAACGACGGTGGATGGGGCCGCACCAGAGGGTATTTCGACCTCGAGCCGGGTTCCGATTTCGGCGCAGTCCGTGGAGACCATTGCCAGGGCGATGTTCTGCTCGAGGCGCGGCGAATAGACGGCGGAGGTGACTTTGCCGACGGTGTTTCCATTCTGTTTGATGGCCCAGAAATCGGTATTCGGCCCTTTCAGTGGCGGAGCTTCGATGTTGAGGCCGACCTGCTTGCGGCTCACCCCGTTTTCGCGAATACGGCGCAGCGCGGATTTGCCGATAAAGTCCGTTTCCATATCGAGGTTGACGAGCCTGTCCAAGCCAAGCTCGTAGGGGTTGGTGTTGATATCCGCGTCGGCATGATAGGACAGCATGCCGCCCTCGATCCGGCGAATGGTCGAGGTATGGCCGGGTTTCAGGCCAAGCGGCTCGCCCGCCTTCATGATCGTCTCCCACAACTCGTCCCCGCGCGAGCCGTCCTGCAGGTAAAGCTCGTAGCCCAGCTCGCTCGACCAGCCGGTGCGCGACACCACCAGCGGAATGCCGTTCAGCTCCATCTCCCTGAGCCAGTAATAGCGCAGGTCCATGATGCTCTCGCCGAACAGCGTCTGCATCACGTCGCCGGATTTCGGTCCCTGTAGCTGCAGCGGCGAGACATCCGGTTCGCGGATCGTGACATCCATGCCCGAATGCACCGCGACGCCCTGCGCCCAAAGCAGGATGTCGCTGTCGGCAAGCGATACCCAGAAGTGATTTTCCCCCAGCCGCAGCAGAATCGGGTCATTCAGAATGCCGCCTTCGGCATTCGTGATCAGGATGTATTTGCATTGCCCGACAGACAGTTTCGACAGATCGCGCGGGGTCAGCATCTGCATGAACTTGGCGGCATCCGGTCCGGTGATTTCGACCTGCCGCTCAACCGCCACGTCACACAGGATCGCGTCGTTCACCAGGTTCCAGAAGTTTTGCACCGGATCGCCGAAATCGCGGGGGATATACATATGATTGTATACGGAAAAGCCACGCGCGCCCCAGCGGATGGTCGCGTCGAAGTAGGGGGACTTGCGAATCTGTGTGCCAAACCCGTAATCGTCTGACTGCGTCATGCCATTTGTCCTTATTCACCAACGGCCGGTTCGGCCGCGGAATGTTTGAAACGCGCGCACATCTATCAGTAAACGCAGCTTGAAAACGGACCATAATTGCGGAAATGAAAGACCGAACGGACTGTTTTCGGGCGTCTTCCAGACCGTTCAGACGCCGAGCGCTATGTGTCGGCCTTTGAAACGAGCTTCAAAAGATCGGGATGCTCTGATTTGACCGTCCTGGTCGCGATGTAAGTCATGTAGCGGTCGATCCCGATATCAGCGGCAAGCATGGTTTCCATCAGCGCCTGGAAGTCCGCGAGGGTCGGGGTGTAAACCTTCATGACGTAGTCCATGCCGCCGCCGGTCGCGACGCATTCGGTGATCTCGTCCAATTCGCGGATATGGGTCTCGAATCGAACAAAATCCGATTTGCGGTGGTGCGTGAGCGCGACGGTCACGATGACCTGAGTACAGTCGCCGATATAGTCGAGCGCGATATCAGCGTGATAGCCGCGTATGAACCCGGCTTCCTTCAGCTTGGTCAAACGGGCCCAACAGGGCGTTGGTGAAAGATTGACGACCTCGGCTAACTTGTTCTTGCTCAGCCGTCCATGCTTCTGGACTGCGTTAAGGATGCGAATATCGATCGCATCAAGGCCCTTTTTCTTCATTCATACAGAGCTTTCGTTCCGTCCTGCCCAACAAGCGGTCAACATTATCGAGTAAGGCGACGTGTTGGCCTGAAATCTATACGCCATAGATAGCGGACTTCGCGGTTGATCTGAACACGGGGACCGTCACCTAACCTGCGGCCATCGACAGGCTATGGGAGTGGAAATCCGGCTCGGCTTCAAGCGTCATCGACGATCGTGCCAGCTCATCCTCCCGTGAGGTTGTCGGATATGATTGCCCGCATGGGAGCGCTGGAGGCCAATCGTGTCGAACCACGCGTCTTTGAACCTCGTGCCGAAAAGCACGAGAGCTCGCACTGCCAGCCCGCCACCGGTGGGCCGTGGCCATTGCCGCGGCGGAGGAAGACGGCAGAACTTGCCCGGCATGTCGTTTGCGATCGCTAAGACAATCCTTGGCCTCGCGATCGCCGCGGTTCTGTCGGCCTTGCTCGATGACGCATCGGCCGCGCAACCTCGCCCGGTTGCGTTGGAGCTGGTGCTGGCCATCGACACGTCATCCAGCATCGATGGGAGCGAGTTCGAGTTGCAGAGGCAAGGTCTCGCTCGTGCATTTCGCAATCCCGATGTTGGCAGGGCGATTATGGAGTGTGGCGCCGAGGGTGTGGCCATCGCCGTCGTGCAGTGGTCGGGCAATCGCATGCAGCTTACTTCGGTGGACTGGACCTTGATACGCGACCGCGAGGACGCAGTGGAATTGGCCGCGGCGATCGAATCCGCCCCGCGGCTGTTGACCGGCTTTACCGGGCTCGGCGGGGCGATAAGGTTTTCGCTGAGGAAAATCGAGGAGAACGAATACGACGGGCGCCGAATGGTGATCGATATATCTGGCGACGGCACTTCCAGCGGCCTCAAACCCTACCTCGAGCGTGACCGCGCTGTCGCAAGGGGCGCCACCATCAACGCACTGGCCATTCTCAACGAGGAGCCAGATCTCGCCAGCTACTACGCCGATTATGTGATTGGCGGCGAGGGGGCATTCTTGATGTCGGCCGGGGATTTTGAAGACTTTGCCGAGGCTATCCGGCACAAACTCCTGCGCGAGATCGACTGCCCCAAGGTGGCTCTCGACGGCAGTGGCGCGGCGCGCGCCCACTTTTGATGTCAGGCCGTCGTCCCTGGCGGCCGTGGTCTACGCGTCGTTGCCGTACGAAGACACAATGCTCAGGCGGCCTGGACAAGCCGGCGCCGAAGGATCGGCAGGGTCAGCAGCGAGATTGCGCCGGTGGCGAGCAAGGCGGCGCCCATACCGAACGCCTCACCCACCATCCCCGCCGCCGCCGGGCCCACGACGCTGCCGAGCGCATAGGCCATAAGAACCACGGTGAAGCTCACCGACGGCAGGTGCGGAAACAGCCTCTCGCTCCAGAACGAGAGCACGGCGCTCGTCATCATGACGCAGGCGCCTTGCAGGCCAGCCGAGACAATGGCGGCGGGCCAGATCGTCGGCGTCGCCGCCAGGATCAGGAACGACACCAGAGAGAACAGAAAGACAAATCTCAGCAACCACGCGAGGCCAAGCCTCTCTTCCATCTCGCCCGTATAGAGCCCGACCAGTCCGACCACGCCGTAAGCGATGAACAGCGCCGAGGGCGTTGCGTCAATCGGCAGGCCGGGCAATCCGCCCGCCGAGGCTACCCGGTCGACTGCAAACGAGAGGTAGACGGCGCTGGTGCAGCCAAAGGAAATGGCGCAGGCGAAGAGGGGGATCGCCTCGATCCGCGCGAATTCGCTCAGCGTCGGGATCGACGTCCGGATTTCATGCCGCATGGCCCTGGGCGTCGCGGCGCCGGCGACAGGACGAAGCGCGACGTAGTTCAAGATCGTCATCGCAAGCGCCGTGAGCGCGAAGGCCACCCAGGCAACTCTCCAGGTAAAGCCGTAGAGAGCCACCAGCAGGCTCAAAATGCCGGCCACGGCGACGCCGACCGTGGTTCCGGTGCTGATGACCGAGAGCGCGCGCGAGCGCCATGCGGCATTGACGATCTTCTCCGCCGCGTTGTTGTAGGGGGTCCAGCAGAAGCCTGCGCTGGACAGCGACAGCACCACCCCGATCGTCAGGAGCAGCACGTCGGTCGAGACCGCAACCAAGGTCAGTCCGACCGATGCCACGACGCCGCCCGTCATGATCGACAGGCGCGGGCCGACCGCGGAGGTGAGGATTCCGGCAACCGCGAGGGCGGTCAGGAGACCGAGGAATCCGGCGCTCGCGATAAATCCTGCGGTGCCGGTCGACAGCGCGAAGCTGTCGCGAAACTCCGGCAGAAAAAGGCCGAAGCCCATGCGCGCCGGACCGTAAGTAACGGCGGTCGCCACAAAGCCTGCCAGAGATAGCGTCAGTTTGCCCTTCATCGGCTGCGCATCGCTTTCGTCGGGGAATGAGGCCTGAACCTTCGCCAACGGCTCCCGGCGCGCGCGGGTTCCGTTGGGATGCGACACCGCGTCTCGTTCGCGTGCCGTCACATTACACCGGTATCGCCGATTTGCCCCGGGGCGAGGAATGGACGGGCGCCGAAGCCGGCGCCCGCCCTTTGCCGTGCGTGCGGCTTACAGATCGCTGGCCGCGATGTGCTAGATCTCCTTCCAGTTTTCCTCGGCCTTGGCGATCGTTCCGGCCCGATCCTCCTGGAAGAGTCGGAACACCTCCTCGTTCAGGAAGACATAGAGCTTGCCGTTGTCCACCGCGGCATAGCGCGGGTCGCCGTCGAACTTCTTGCCGACCGACACGCCATAGGTGCAGAAACCGCCGTTCTCGGGAACGTATTTCTCGGGCTCGTCCTCGAAGGCGTCGAGGTTGTCCTCGGTCGCGAAATAGTAGGCGACGCCGTCGTGCACGGCCGTGAATTCGGCTGTGCCCTCGATGCGGTTGCCGAGGTCGATAAAGGCAACCGGGTCGACCCCGTGCAGACCGAGCGGTGCGCCCACGGCCGTCAGGCCGGGGACCGTATTGTGCTCGTCCGCCGCCCAGGCCGGCGTGATGGAAACCGCGGCGATCAGTGCAAGCGCGGCGAAGCTGAGAGTCTTGGACATCGTGTGTCTCCTTTTCAATCGTGGTGGGATGAGGCCGAGGGATCAGGCCGCGGCTGCGGCGCCGGTCCTGACGACGGGGAAGTCGATCTCGGTTTCGGCCACGTGGTTGAAGTAGTTGGTGAAGATGTTGAGGGCGGTGTTCGCCACGATCTCGACGATTTGCTCGTCGTCGAAGCCTTCCCGGCGAACCGCGGCAATATCCTCGTCGGCGACGTGCCCGCGTGCGGCCACGATTTTCGAGACGAAGCCGAGCACGGCCTGCACCTTCGGATCCGAAGAACGCGCGTGCAGATTATGGTGCAGCTCGTCCTTCGCGAGGCCATGGCTGCCGCCCAGTGCCGTGTGAACCGATGCGCAGTAGTCGCAATTGTTCGAGCCGGCAACGGCCAGGGCGATCTGCTCGCGCAGTTTGGCCGAGAGTCTCCCGCCGGCCACAGCGCCGGCCAGTCCCAGGTAGCCGCGCAGGGCTGCCGGCGACCGGGCCATCGTGCCCAGAATGTTGGGCACGCCGCCCATCTGCCGCTTTACGGTGTCGAGCAACTCGACCGTTTCCGGCGAAGCCTGGGTCTCTTCAAGTTTCGGAATGCGTTGCATAGAACCTCCTGTGTTTTGGTGTGTCGGAAACGACAGGAGGCAACTTGTAGGGGCGTGGACGTTATATCAATTGGCGACCGGAAGATTGGGATTAACGGCAAATCTATTGGGACGATCGGTCAAATTCAGGCGGTCTCCCGTCTGTAGCGCGTGGGCGGAATGCCGAATTTTTCCGAGAAGGCGCGCGTAAATGCCGATGCGGAACTGTAGCCTGTCTGGACGGCAATCTGCTGAACGTTGCAGCGCGGACCTTCAAGCAGCGACAAGGCTTTCTGAAGCCGCCAGTTGGAGAGGTAGGCCATCGGCCCCATGCCAACGAGCTGGTTGAAGCGGTCCGCGAACCGGCTGCGCGACATGCCCACGGCCGCCGCAAGGCGCGCCACCGTCCACGGGTGGGACGGCTCGGCATGCATGAGCTGCAAAGCGTGGCCGATTTGCTTGTCCCGGAAGCCCTCGATCATGGACTGCAGTTCGGGGCTCTGATCGATGCCCGCACGCAACAGTTCGATGAAGACGATCTCCGAAAGCCGGGTGACGGCCGCTTGCGAGCCGATTTCCCCTGAAAACATTCTTTGCGCAACGAGACGCAAAAGCTCGTCCAGCCAGGGCTGGCGCGCGCGCATCGAGGTGGTGGTCACGAGCAGATCGGGAAGCGCGCGCAGGATCGGATGATCGGCGCCGCCGCGGAAGGAAAAGTGGCCGCAAATCATTTGCGTGGCGGCATTGGGATCGCCGTCGCCGAGAACGAGCACACCTTCGTTGGCGTAGCCGGTCTCGGCCAGTACGTTCTCCAGCGGAGCTGCAGACCGGCCGGTCGAATCGGCAATCACATGCGAGCGGCCGCGCGCGATCAGCGCGAGGTCGCCCGGGCCGAGCTCCGCCGTCTGGCCGGAGGCCGCCTCCACGTGACAGGTGCCCTGGACCACCAGGTGGAATCTGGCGGCGTTCTCGTGGTCCGGCACTGTCACCGCCCAAGGCGGCGAGAAATCCGTGCGGAAGTAGAGAACGCCCTTCAAATCCAGTGTGTCGAGTATGTCGTTCAGAACATCCATGTTGGGTGTGCCTGCCTATAAAGGTTTCGACTCGCCGTGCTGCCTCGCGAGCCGATGGCCTCCTCAGCTCTCGCCTTTCAGCTCTGCGACCTGGGCTTCCAGCTCTGCGATGCGCGCCTCGTAGGCCGCCGTCGTCCGCGCGACCAGCTCAGCCGGGATTTTGACCGGTATGTGCTTGGGGCAGTTCACATCCCAGGCGGCCACCGTGAACACGATCGCCTGCTCGACGCGTGCGTCGTAGTCCGGCAGCGCCAGCGCGCGCATCAGCGCCTCGTCCGTCGCGACCACCTTCGCGGTGCCCCATATCTTCACCCGGCGCCGGTTCATGTAGTCCATGACGAAGAGAAACGCCTTGGGATTGTCCGAGAAATTCCCGGTCGAGATGTATTGCCGGTTGCCCGTGAAGTCCGCGAAGCCGAGGGTTCGCTCGTCAAGCACCCGAAGGAAGCCGGGCGGACCGCCGCGATGCTGGATGTAGGGTTGGCCCTCTCCATTCGCACTTGCCAGGTAGACTGAATCAGCCTCTGCCAGGAACTCCGCAAGCTCGTCGGTGATGGTGGTCGCCCATCCGCCCTTTTCTTCCAGGCGCGCGTAGGCCCTGCGCGAGCCGCGCTCGGCCTGAAGCGCCTTTACGGTGGGCGTAAAAGCGATGTCGGAAGACGATGCCATCCACTTCTCCTGCGTTTTCGTAACGGCCCGTTTCAGTCCTTGCGCAGCTTCGCGAGTATACGGGCGAGTTGCAAAGCTTCGCGCTCGGAAAGCTTCTGGCTGAAATGCTTTGCGATCGCGGCGCGATAGACCGGCCACATCTCGCGAAGCAGGCGCCGGCCCGACTCCGTGATCCGCAAGACCTGTCCCCGACGATCGTCGTCGCTCGGCCGTCGTTCGATATGGCCGGCGACGGTCAAGCGGTGCACCAGCCGGGAAATATTGTACTGCGCAAGCAGCATCTCCGACTGCAGCTGAAACGGCCTGAGGCCGCCGGCGCCCGCCCGACGCAGTTCCAAAAGCGCGTCGTACCAGGACAGCGGCGGGAAGCCGGCTGCTTTCAATTCACCCTCGACCTGCGCGATCAGGTCTTGGGAAACCCGGACGAGCCGGGCCCAGGCGACGACAGCGTCCTCTGAAGGTTTGTCCACGTCGTCAGGCATTCCGGGACCGTAGCATCTGAATGCAATTGCATCAATATTGACGTGCGCGCGCAAAAAGTATACATGCAAGTGCATCTATCCGGTCGCGCCGACCCGTCCGTGGGCGGCGGCCGGTCCACCCCATCGAGACCAAAGGAGCCTGCGATGTCCAAGCTCACCCTCGTCAGCCATCATCTGTGCCCCTACGTGCAGCGCGCCGCCATTGCGCTGGCCGAAAAGGCGGTGCCTTTCGAACGCAACTATGTGGACCTTTCCAACAAGCCGGACTGGTTCAGGCGGCTTTCACCGCTTGGAAAGGTGCCCGTGCTGCGCGTTCGCACCGGCGGGCGCGAGGCGGTCATCTTCGAGTCCGCGGTGATCCTGGAGTATCTCGAGGAAACGCAGCCGCGGCCCTTGCACCCGGACGATCCACTCGAGCGCGCGCGCCATCGGAGCTGGATCGAATTCGGATCCTCCGTGCTCAACCGCATAGCAGCGTTTTACAGTGCGCGCAGCGAGGCTGCGCTTGCCGCCGAGGCCTGCGCTTTGTCCGAGATGTTGGGCAAGGTCGAGGCCGAACTGGGTGAAGGCCCCTGGTTTGCCGGTGCCGAATTCTCGCTCGTCGATACGGCGTACGGCCCGATCTTCCGCTACTTCGACGTCTTCGAAGAGATCGGCGAGTTCGTATCGTTCGATTCCTTCCCCAAGCTCAGCGCCTGGAGAAGCGAGCTGGCGCGCCGGCCCTCCGTGCAGCAGGCCGTTAGCCCGGATTATCCCGAACGACTGCTCGTGTTTCTGAAGAACCGGGAAAGCGCGCTCGGGGCGCGCGTGCGCGCCGAATACGCGATGTCGTCTTGAGGGCGCATGCTGATCCGCCGGTATAGGGATGAGGACGGGGCTTTTGTCCGCGACCTCTTCGTTCGAGTAAACCGAGAGCTTGCGCCGGACGTGCTGCGGGAGGAATTCGAGGCCTATATCGCACAGGCGCTGGCCGAGGAGATCGACCGCATTGGCGCCTACTATGCAGAGCAGAACGGCAGTTTCTGGATCATCGAAGAGGCGGGCTCGCGCGCCGCGATGTACGGCTTGGAATGCGCCGACGGGAAAACCGCGGAAATCCGCCGCATGTACGTCGACCCTGCGATGCGCCGGCGCGGTCTCGGGCGCGCCATGCTCGCCCACGCAGGTGAGGTCTGCCGAGACGCCGGCATCGAAGTCCTGAGGCTAAGCACGTCCGAACTGCAGGTGTCCGCGCTCGCGTTCTACCGCGCCTGCGGATTCAGATTCACGCACGAGGAAACCGCCGCCGCCCGGACGAACAAGACGATCGGCCTGGGACTGCGGCGGTTCCATTTCAAATGGACGCTTCGCGGAAACGACGCCACGAAGGTGCGGGTGCCCACGGCATCGACTAGGCGCTCTTGGCAAAGCGCGTTTTGAAAAACGCCTTGATGCGCTCGTTCGCCAGGTCGGGACGCTCCCAATGCACGAAGTGCGCGGCGTTGTCCGCCAGTTCGACCTCGTAGTCGCTGAACACGTCGGAAAGCGTGTCGTGCCAGTCCGACCGCACGATGGGATCGCTCTTGCCCCAGAGCGCGTAGGCGGGGGTGTCGATGCGCGGCTCTGGCGTCCCCTGGCTCTGCTTTACGGCTTTCAGTCGCCGCTCGTTCGCGACCACGTACCATCGAAAGCCGCCTTCCAGCCGACCCGGCTTCAGAAAGGTGTCGACCCACTCCTCCAGTTCGTCGTCAAAGGCCCGGGGGTCGTGCGACCAGTGCGACAGGAAGTGCTGAAAATAGGCGCGCGCAGTATCTCGCGACGCGCCGACCAATTGCGCCGACAGGGGAAGCTGGTGGAAGAATTGATACCAGATTTCCCGGACCTGTCCGCCTTCGATCCAGCGCCGACCCAGCCCGAAATGCGGGCAGTCGAAGAAGAACAGGCCGGCCAGGCGCTCCGGATTCCGGCGCGCGTAGTCCTGGGCCACGTAGGCGCCCACGTCGTGGCTCACCACGCCAAAGCGGTCGAGCTCCAGGGCATCCACCAGCGCTTCCAGATCGGTGACGTAGTGCTCAACGCCGGTGGCCTCGGCACCGACGCTGTCGCCGAAATTCCGCAGGTCGGGCGCGATGACGTCGAACTCCTCGGCCAGGACCGGCAGGTTGTGGCGCCAGACGCCCGACCATTCGGGCCACCCGTGGAGCAGAACCAGCGGCGGCCCCTTGCCTTGGCGTCGATAGGCAAGGCGGAGATCGGAGAGCTCTAAGTGATTCACGGCGTTCTATCCTTCGCATCCGGCGGAAAAGCAGCTTTGCGGGCGTGGCGGGCGTGGCGGGCGACGGGCCCGCGCGAGGCTACTTCACCCGCCTGAAGGTTTCGCCGATCTTGTCGGCGATCGACGCATAGAAGCCGCCGAGAATCTGGTCGGCCTTCTCGTTCGAGACGCCGGCGGGATCGTAGGTTCCCTGCCAACTGAGCTGGGCGCGGCCCTCGCCTGCGTCGCTCACGCGCACCACGCCGACGTAGTTTTTCACGGGCAGCGGGCTCTTCTGGATCGTGTAGTTGAACGCCCGTTCCTCGGGCTCGTAATAGACCAGAAGCAGGTGGATCTCCCCGCCGCCGTCGGCGAGCTTGTTGATCTTCGTGGCGCCCAGACCCTCGCCCGAACGTTCGCTGGAGGCGATCGGCGGCATGATCGCCTCGGAAGGCTGATGGAAATCCACCGTCTCCCAGAGCTTCTCCGGCGTGGTTTCGTAGACGGCGACGACGCCGCTGTCCGCCAGGGCGGCCGGAATGTAGGCCAGGCTGGCCAGGGCCGCCGCCGCGATTATCCGATTCATACTCGATCACTCCCGTCTTGCTCAATGCCCGCGCATCGTGAACGCGGAGGCCTCTTCCTTATGGGTGCGCGACACTCGGGTGACGCGCGGGCGGTATGGTGCTTCAGGCGGCACTCGTCCGGCGACGGCCGAGCAGCAGGCGCGCTCCCTCCGGTCCCTGGCCCTCTTCGTGGGGCATGTTGGCCGAAAGGAAGAAGGTTTCTCCTTCGCGGTAGGTTTTGCTGCCTTCCACCGTGGTGATCGTGAATTCTCCGGCCAGAACCAGCCCGTGCACATCCCAGTCGTGGTCGTGCTCGCCCAGATGCCCATCCGGCTGGAGGTCCTTTCTCAGGATTTCGTCGTAACCGTCTTTGCGAAGCTGTTCTTCAAAAGCGGATTCATCCATTGGATCTCTCCCTTGGAATTGGCTGGGCTGTTCGACATGCAAACAGGCCCAGCGCGTTCAAGTGAACATGTCCGGACTGCGCTGCTGGAGCTGATCGTAGATCGTCTGGAAGTGAAGCCAGCCGATGTATTCGCTGCCGACGTGCTCGCGGCTGTAGCGTGCGCTTTCCGGCGGCACGTGTGCCGGCTTGTGGCCGCTCATGTCGACGAGAAGCTGCTGCTGGCAGCAGCGCTCCAGCGCGATGAACCAGAAGGCCGCGGCATCGATGCTGTGGCGGCTCACCGTAAGCAGGCCGTGGTTCTGGTGTATCGCCGCCTTGACGTCCTGGAACGCGCGGCAGATCCGGGTGCCCGCGTCCTCCTCGACGGCGACGTGGCCGGCATCCTCGGTGATGACCGCGTGATCCTCGAAGAAGGCGCAGGCGTCCTGCGAGATCGGCTCGAGCGGGCGGCCCAGCGCGGCAAACGCGGTCCCGTAGAGGGTATGAGCGTGACACATCGCGAGAATGTCGGGGTGCGAATCGTGCACCGCCGCATGCAGCACGAAGCCGGCGCGATTCACGGCGTAGTCACCCTCGATCACCGTGCCGGCGTGGTCGACCAGGATCAGGTTCGAGAGCTTCACGTCGTCGAAGTGCACCGCCATCGGGTTTGTCCAGTAGAGCTCGGGGCGCTCCGGATCGCGGATCGTCAGGTGACCGGCAAAGCCGTAGTCGAGGCCGTGCAGGCCGAAGGCGCGGCACGCGGCGACCAGTCGCTTCTTCCGGTCGAGGCGCAGCTCCTCGGGCGTGTCGTAGGACGGTTCTTCCGGGAATTTCAGGCCGGGCTGCTCCGGCTGGTAGATCGATTTGCGGTTTCCAAGATCCAGCATTTGCGTGTACCTCGTTGGGTGGGGGCTGTGGTTCTATTAACGTCGATATGAAACAGGCGGGTCTATTTCGCCCTGCGGCGTTTGCGTTCCGCCTCGTCCCAGGCGGTCAGCGGCTGGTAGTCGGGCACGAACCCGAGGCCCTTCTGGGCGTCGGATGAGACGGCGCTCTGCGAGGTGACGACGTCGATCACTGCCGGCGTGTTCTCCAGGCCCCGGGCGATCGCGCCGGAGAGATCGGCGGCGTCCTCCACCCGTTCTCCATGAGCGCCCAGCGCACGGGCCATTGCGGCGTAATCGCAGTGTCTGAGCGTCGTGCCGACGACGCGTCCGCCATAGTTGAACTCCTGATCGAAGCGCTCGATGTTCCAGGCGGCGTTGTTGGAGACGATGAACAGCGCCCGCGCGCCGTGACGCACGGCCGTGTCGATCTCCATCGCGTTGATGCCGAAGGCGCCGTCGCCATTGACCGAGATGACCTGCCGGTCGGGATAGGCCAGCGCCGCGGCGACCGCGAAGGGCACGCCGACGCCGAGACAGCCGAAGGCGCCTGCGTCCATGTAGGTGCGCGCCGCCATGCCGACCCGCGCGAAGCTCAGCAGGTCGCCGCCGTCGGCGATGCCGATGTAGTCCGGATCGGCCGCTTCTCGCAGCGCCTCGAAGATCGCCATCGGATGGATCTTGCCATCCTCGCAGCGCTGCGGCGCGGGAGTTTCCGCTCCCTTGGCCACGCGCTCCCGGTGTTTCTCGCGCAGGCCATCGAGCCATGCTTGGTCGCGCTCGCCCGCGTCTTTGGCCAAGGCCGCGGTGATTTCCTCGAGCGCCAAGCCGACATCGGCCAGGATCTCCGGGTTGCCGCGCCGGTTGTCCACGAGCTCGCCGGTCGTATCTGCGATGCGCAGAAAGCGCGCCTCGGGGAATACGGCGGGCGAGCCATAGGCCAGCTGGTAGTCGAGTTTGCGGCCCAGCGTGATCACCAGGTCCGCCTGGCTCATGGCCGCCGCGCGCACCGAGCCGACGAACGACTTATGCTCGAACGGGACGAGGCCGCGGCTTTCCTGGGTATCCAGGTAAAGGGCGTCGCTGGCGTCGAGGAAGCTTAAAAGCGACTCACGCGCGCCGCGCGCACCGCGCCCGCTGACGACGAGCGGCCGCCGGGCGTTGCGGATCGCCTCCGCCGCCTGCCCGGCAAGCTCTGGGTTCGGGGGCAGGCGTCGAGGGGGTTTCGGCGTCAGCCAGTCGTCGAGCACCAGTTGCTCGGGCACCTGCTCACGCAGCACATCCGTCGGGAATTCGATATAGCTCGGACCCGGCTCGCCCATGTCTCCCATTGCCCGGGCAATGGCCTCGTCCATCTCGCGCAGGGCCTGCTCGGCCACGCGCGCGGTGCGGGCATAGCGGCAGACGGGGCGCAGGATGTCGACATGCGGAATGTCTTGCAGCGGCCCCATGTTGGCCTGCGGGCGCGAGGTGCAGCCGCCGATCAGCAACACCGGCGCGCGCGCAAGCGAGGCGTTGGCAATGCTGGTGACCGTATTCGTCACGCCGGGCCCCGCCGTGACCATCGCCACGGCGAACCCCCCTGTCAGTTCGGCATGCGCATGGGCCATGTGCACGGCCGCGCGCTCGTCGCGCACGTCGACGATCCGGATGCCGAGGCGCGCGACATGATCCCAGATTGGCTGGATGTGCCCGCCCTGCAGGCCGAACACGCGGTCGATGCCGCGGGCCTTGAGCGAGCGTGCGATCCAGGCGGCCACACTGCTCTCATCCTGGTTCAGGTCCTGACGCGGGATCTCTGCAGTGGCGGCGGTCATTCCGGTGTTCCTCGGGTTATGGGGTGGACGCGGGCGCAGTCGGTCATGCGTCGGCCTTCGTGCGTTCGGCCAGCATCTCGCGAAGCGCCTTGTGCAAAATCTTGCCGGTCGCATTGCGCGGCATCTCGTCTGCGGCGAGGAAGACGATCTCGCGCGGGCGCTTGTAGCCGGCGAGCCGCTCTTTCGTCCAAGCGATCAGTTCGGCCTCGTCGACGTCCTGGCCCTGGCGGCGGACAACGGCCGCCTGGACCGCCTCGCCCCACTTCGGATCGGGCCGGCCGACCACGGCGACGTCCTTGACCGCCGGATGCTTGGCCAGGACCGCCTCGACCTCAGAGGGGTAGACGTTCTCGCCGCCGGAGATGATCAGATTTTTCTTGCGGTCGATCAGGCGGATGAAGCCGTCCTCGTCGCGCAGGGCGATGTCGCCGACGCTGACGTAATCGCCCCGGCAGGCCTCGGCGGTCTTTTCGGGATTGTTCCAATATCCGTCGAAGCTGTAGGGATTGCAGGAGTAAAGCTCTCCCGGCTCGCCGTCGGCAACTTCGTTGCCCTCGTCGTCCAAAAGCTTGATCGGGGCCGAGCCGACGACCTCGCGGCCGACGGTGCCCAGATAGTCGAACTGCTCCTTCGGGTGCAGCATGGTGACCCAGCCCGCCTCGGTCGATCCGTAGAGCTCGAAGAGGCCGGAGTTGGGGAACATCTCCATGACGGCCCGCTTGGTCTCGGCCCGCGCCGGCGCGGAGGAGATCATCAGCTTCTCCACCCGATCGAAGGCCAGGCCTGCGCGCTCGCTTTCCGGAACATCCAGAAGCATCGTGTAGTGGGTCGGCACGAGGGACGTGAAGGTGGCCCCGGTCTCGGCAAAGGTGCGAAGGCAGAGGGCCGGATCGAAGCTCTTGCGCGAGAAGATCGTGACCGTGCCGCCGCAATAGACGAAGGCGGTGAAAAAGTTCAGGGAATTGGCGTGGCACATCGGCATGACGAGCAGCGCATCGTCGCGCCGGTGCAGGCCCAGTTCGATCTCCGTCATCAGGGCGAGCATCGCCATGCCGCGGTGACCGCGGATCGCTCCCTTCGGCCGGCCGGTGGTTCCCGAGGTGTACATCAGGCACCAGGGATCGTCGGCCGACACACTTTCGCCAGGCTCACTGGCGTCGCCGCCGGCGAGCAAATCCTCGTAGGCGCGGTAACCGGCGTTCGGCTGTCCGGCGCTGATCTCGATGAACCGGTCGTCGGCCATGTCAATGTCGCTACGGACTTTCTCGATCACGGGAACGAGCGAATCTTCCACAATGATGGCCGCGGCGCCGCTGTCCTGGCAGATGTACTGGGTTTCCTCCCCGGTCAGTCGGAAGTTGACCGGCACCGCCACCAGGCCCGCCTTTGCGACGGCGGCATAGATCTCGGCCCACTCCACGCGGTTGTAGGCAAGGACCGCCACCCGGTCTCCTTTCTGCAGGCCGAGGCCAAGCAGGCCGTTGGCCAGCTGGCAGGCGCGCATGTTCCATTCTCTGTAGGTCATCGCGCGTTCCAGATCGCGCGCCGCGATTTTCTCGGGCTGCAGGCGCGCCTGCGCACTCAGGATCTGGCCGAGGGTGAGGGGGGCCATGCTCATGCGTGCGTCTCCGAAAGGGCTGCACCATCCGCGGCCGCGCCGCCGGTCATCGCCTCGGCGAGCAGATCGGCCGCGCCGCGGATGTGGTCCGTGGCGCGCGCTTCGGCCAACACGGGATCGCCCGCCTCGATGGCCTCGAGGATCGCTGCGTGCTGCTGCCAGATGGTCGGCGGCGGTGCGGCATGGCGCAGAACATCGCCCATCACCCGGCGCAGGAAGCGCCAATGGGATTCCGCGGTTCGCGGCAGCAAGGGATTGCCGGAAAGCTCGTAGACCAGGTTGTGGAAGTCTTCGTCGTGGCGGATCTGCTCACGCGTGGCGCCGTCGGCGACGGCTTGGCGGCCCCTCTCGAGTATCTTTTCCCCGCGCTTCTTCGCCTCCAGTGCGACCGCTGGATCGTTCTTCGCGCGCTGGGCGGCCGTTCTTGCGGCCAACCCGTCGAGCGCCGCGCGAATCTCGTAATGATGGCGCATCCGCGTGAGATCGAGCCCGGTAACCCGCAACCCCCGCCTGCCGACATCCTCGACGAGGCCGTCGGCTTTGAGCAGGGCCATGGCCTGCTGG
>JAWVYK010000007.1:0-25361 GCA_033722755.1 Rhodovibrionaceae bacterium
CGAGACGCTGGGCACCGGCTTCAAGCGCATGGCCGACGACATGCGCGATCTGATCCAAGGCGACGAGAACCTGAAAGTCATCATGCGCGAATTCCCCATCCTGAGCGAGGGTTCGCGCTTCGCCGCCCGCGCGGCACTCGCCGCGCGCAAGCAGGGCAAATACGAAGAGTTCCATTTCGCCCTGCTCAGGGCGAAGGGCCGCGTGAACGAACAGCTGACCCTGGTCATCGCGGAAAACGTCGGTATCGACGTGGAGCGCTTGCGGGCCGATATGGATGGGCCGGAAATTCAGGCCCACATCGACGAGTCACGCCGCCTGGCAGAGGTTCTCGGTGTACGCGGTACGCCCGCCTTCGTGGTGGGCAGCGAGTTCATTCCCGGCGCCGTATCGCTTTCGCAATTGCGCGAGGCGATCGAAGAGGCCCGCAAGGAAAGCTGAGCCTGCGTCTACGCGCACTTCGCGAGGCGTGCGGAGCACCCTTTCGCAGGCCTGGTTCGTTGCGCCTTTCAGCCCGCTTGTGCTAACGATCAACGCGTTTGAAACGGGAGGAGTCGCCAGGGGTGGCGCAGGCACCGAGGGTTCTCGTTCTGAACGGACCCAACCTCAATATGCTGGGCTCGCGCGAGCCGGATGTCTACGGGCACGCAACGCTGGCCGACATCGAATCCGCCTGCCGCGATACAGCCGCAGAACGCGGACTGGACCTCGATTTTCGGCAGAGCAACCACGAAGGCGAACTGGTCGAGTGGATTCAGTCCGCGCGCGAAAGGCACGATGCGATCGTCATCAACGCCGGCGCGCTGACCCATACCTCCGTGGCCCTGCTCGATGCCTTGCAGGCGGCGGGACTGCCGGTTCTCGAGGTGCATTTGTCGAACACCTACCGACGCGAATCCTTTCGCCACCATTCCTATGTTTCGCGTGCCGCGCAGGGGGTCATCTGCGGATTGGGCCCGATGGGCTACCTGCTCGCACTGCAGGCGCTGGCCGCGCAATTCCAGACGCAGAAGGACGCGTGATGCCCGAGAAGTCCCAGACGAAAGGCCTGGATCTTGACGAAAAGCTGGTCCGCCGCTTGGCCGACCTGCTGCACGAGGCCGATCTGAACGAGATCGAATACGAAAGCGGGGGCAAGCGCATCCGGGTCGCGCGCGGGGCACCGGCCGCAGCGCCCGCCCCCGCACCCAGCACGCCTGCACCGGCAGCCTCCGCAGCCACAAGCCCGGCCCCCTCGCCCGGTACGAGCAGCGAGCCGCTGCCCCCCGGTGCAGTCACCTCGCCAATGGTGGCGACGGTCTATGTCGCCGCAGAGCCCGGCGACGCGCCGTTCGTGCAGGTCGGCGATACGGTCAAGGAGGGCGACACCCTGCTCATCCTCGAGGCGATGAAGGTGATGAACCCGCTGACCGCGCCGCGCGCGGGCAAGATCACGCAAATCTTCGTGAGCGACGCTCAGCCTGTCGAGTACGGCGAGCCGCTGCTCGTCATCGAATAAACAGACGGTCGACAGCGGGCGCACCCGGGGCATGTTCGAAAAAATACTCATCGCCAACCGCGGGGAAATCGCGCTTCGAATCCATCGCGCCTGCCGCGAGATGGGCATCGAGACGGTGGCCGTCCATTCCACGGCTGACGCCGACGCCATGCACGTACGGCTGGCCGACGAGAGCGTCTGCATCGGCCCGCCGCCAAGCACGGAGAGCTATCTGAACATCCCTGCGATTCTCTCCGCGGCAACCCTGACCGGCGCCGACGCGATCCACCCCGGTGTCGGGTTCCTTTCGGAAAACGCGCAGTTCGCCTCCATGGTCGAGGAGCACGGCTTCGCCTTCATCGGCCCGAAGCCCGAACACATCTCGCTCATGGGCGACAAGATCGCCGCCAAGGAGGCCATGAAGTCGCTGGGCGTGCCCTGCGTGCCCGGCTCCGAAGGCGCTATCGCCGACGACAAATTGGCGACCGCGCTGGCCGACGACATCGGCTATCCGGTCCTGGTCAAGGCCGCCGCCGGCGGTGGCGGGCGCGGGATGAAGGTCGCCTGGAGCCGCGAAGAGATTGCCAGCGCGCTGCGGCTGGCCCGGCAAGAGGCGAAGGCGGCTTTCGGCAACGACATGATCTACATGGAGAAGTACCTCAGCCACCCGCGGCATATCGAGGTGCAAGTGCTGGCCGACGACCACGGGCACGTCGTCCATCTGGGCGAACGCGACTGTTCGCTGCAGCGCCGCCATCAGAAGCTGTTGGAGGAGGCGCCGTCGCCGGCGCTCAACGCCGACGCGCGCCAGTGGATCGGAAACCGCAGCACCGAAGCGATGCTCAAGCTGGGCTATCGCAGCGCCGGCACGCTGGAGTTCCTCTACGAGGACGGAAACTTCTATTTCATCGAGATGAACACGCGTCTGCAGGTCGAGCACCCGATCTCTGAAGCGATTACCGGCGTGGACCTCGTGCGCGAACAGATTCGCGTGGGCGCCGGGTTGCCGCTGGATTTCACGCAGCAGGACATCAAGTTTCAGGGCCACGCCATCGAATGCCGGATCAACGCCGAAGACCCGGAAACCTTCATGCCCTCGCCCGGTGTCGTTCGCGATTATCACGCGCCGGGCGGCTTGGGCGTGCGCATCGACTCGGGACTCTACGGCGGCTACCGCATCCCGCCGAACTACGACAGCCTGATCGCCAAGCTGGTGGTCCACGGACAGACCAGAAACGAGTGCATGATGCGCCTGCGCCGGGCGCTGGAGGAATTCGTGATCGAGGGCGTCAAGACCTCTATCCCCTTGCACCAGCGCCTCATCGGGGCGACAGACTTCATCAATGGGGATTATGATATCCATTGGCTGGAGAAATTCGTTGGCGCCGCCCGACAGAAATCCAAGGTCGGGTAGCGCAGAGCCGGCCGGCCGATCCAGAACCGGGCAGGCCAAGACGGCCGGAGGCTGGATGGACCGATGAGACTGACGCCGGAACTGGTCTTGCGGGCCTATGCGCTGGGCATCTTTCCAATGGCGGAAAGCCGTGACGATCCGGACGTTCACTGGATCGACCCGGAGACCCGCGGCATCCTGCCGCTCGACGGATTCCACGCGCCGCGCAAGCTGCGCCGACGTGTGCGCCGCGGCGATTTCGAGGTCCGCTGCGACCACGATTTCCTCGGCGTGATCCGCGGCTGCGCGGCACAGGCGGCCAACCGGCCGGATACCTGGATCAACGAGACGATCGAAAAGCTCTATTCCGAGCTGCACGCGATGGGCTTCGCCCACTCGGTCGAATGCTGGCGCGAAGGCAGGCTGGTCGGCGGGCTCTACGGCGTCTCGCTGGGCGCGGCCTTTTTCGGGGAATCGATGTTCAGCCAGGTCACCGACGCCAGCAAGGTGGCGCTGGTGCACCTGGTCGCACGGCTGATCAAGGGTGGGTTTACGCTGCTCGATACGCAGTTCACCACGCCGCACCTGATCCAGTTCGGCGCGATGGAAATTCCGCGGGCGGAATACCGCGAGCGGCTGGCCGACGCGGTGCCGCGCCAAGCAACGTTTTATCCGGAACTCTCGGCCGTCGAGTTGGAAGAATTTTTACAGTCCACGATCCAGACATCGTAGACCGCATGCTCGAGGGCGGAGACCGCGGGCGATGAGGCGAACATCCAGCCGGTGAACATGCGCACCGAGGGCGAATCCGGACGCTGATCCTCGATCTCAAGAAAAGCGGCACTCTCCGGCGGTTCTTCGGGCGGGGTCTTTTGACAGGTGCGTACGGTGATCTGCAGACTGCCGAAGCTGACCGGCTGGTCCACCGGGGCCTCGAAGGTGGAGATACGCGCCGTGATCTTGTCCAGGCCCTGGAGCACCGCGGTGTCCATCTGCACATAATCTTCGGCGCGTGCCGCCGCTTGCAATGCTGTGAACAGTGCCACGGTGCCGGCAATGGCGGTGAATACACGCATCTTGGTTTTGCCGGAATTTCGCGCGGGCATCGGCTTAGGCACCCTTGCCGCGGTAAGGATTCTTGAGATCGTCGATCAGGCCGTGCAAAACCTCGCGCAACTGCGCTTCATCGCAGCCCATGAGGATTCCGTCCTCCAGAGCGTCCTGCGCCAGTTCCTGGATTTCGGCCAGATTCTCGTTCAGCACCTTGATCTTCTCCACACAGGAAACCGGCTCGCCGTCGGGCTGGCGCCAGGTTGGAAAGTCGGGCTCGCTCTTGGCGCTCATGGCTGCGGGTCGGCTCCTCTCTCGCGCGCTGTGGATCACTGTGCGCAACAATTTAGCAGAAGTAAGGCTGATGGCATTGGCCCGCAAGCGTGTGCGCCGGCGCGCCGGCCTTACGCCGGCTTTACCGCCTTGAAGCGCAGCCGGACATAATCGGCGAACCAGGAACCGTCGGGCTTCTGGAAATCGGCCCGCAGGTCCTCGCTCACCTCCTCGAGCAGACGCGGGCGCTGGTCTTCCGGGACCGCAAGAAGATAGCTCTCCCCGAATGTCTCGTACCAGCCCGGGGGATCGGTCTCCAGCTTGGTGGGCCGCTCGAAGCGTTCGATCGACTTGACCCGGAACCCGCAGGATTCGAGATCTGCCCGGTAGTCTTCCTCGCTGGGAAAATACCACGGGTTCAGCGGCGTCGGATCGATGCCGCGCCGCTGCAGCGCCTTGGAGATCGCGGCCTTATACAGTCTCATGTTGCCGCTTCCGCCCATTTCGCCGACCAGGCGTCCACCAGGCCGGAGCGCACGGAACATGGCGCTCAGGGCGCGCCGCTGCGCCTTGACCCAGTGCATGGCAGCGTTGGTGAAAACCGCATCGAAGCAGGCATCGAAATCCATGTCCTCGGCGCGCATGACCCGGGCGTCGAGGCCACGGGCGCGCGCGGCGGCAACCTGCTCGGCCGAGGGATCGATGCCGACGACTTGGCAGCCGGCCTCTGCAAGCGCCTCGGTCAGCGCGCCATCGCCGCAGCCCACGTCGAGAATGCGTTCGCCGGCCTGCGGGTCCAGTAGATCCAGCACCGGCCGGCCCAGCTTCGCGACAAAGGCGGCATTGCGCTGGTAGCGCTCGGGATTCCAGCTTTGCTCGGCGGGGGGCTTCGGTGTGTCGCGCGACATGCTGCCTTGGCGCAATTCCTGTCCGGCCGTCGAGGCCTAGGGCGGAATGGTGCTGTCCTGTCCGGTTGTGCCGCCGCCCTCGTTGCCGGAAAACACGAAGCGGCCTACCAGATCAATGACGTTGATCGCACCTTGCGTGAATTGAATTTCGCCGCCAGCCGACAGCGTCTCGCTGGAAGCACCCGGCTCCAGCTCGACGAAATTTCCTCCCAACAGACCTTCGGGGACCACCCGGGCGGAGGTGTCTGTCGGCAACGCAATCTCCTCGGCGATGCTCATTGTGACATCGGCGAAGTAGGTCTTCGGGTCGAGCTTCTGCTCGAGCACGGTGCCGATCTTCACGCCGCTCATCTTGACATCCGTGCCCGGGGTGATGCCCGAGGCATCGTCGAAACGGGCGACGACCTTGTAGCCGTCGACGCGCTGAAGGTCGGTCGATGTGAAGGCGAAGGCCACAAACACGACGGCGACCAGAAGCACCACCGCGCCGATGATTGTTTCAATAACGTTTTTACGCATCCAAGCCCCCGTAACTCCCTTGCGTGGAAGGCTCGTACATCCGCTTGACCGAAAGCGCTACGAAAATGATCAGGCCGGGCTCCACGGCTCGTAGTCGCCTGTCGCCTTGTCTCGCTTGCCCCCAAGCAGCGTGTGACCGGGCGGACGATAAGCCTGCTCGGTGAAGGTCGGATTCGGCTGGTGCTCGATTTCCCACGGCTTGCGCTCGTGATCGTCCGAGTTGGGCGGCTCGGCGACCATATGGTGTATCCAGGCGTGCCATTCCGGAGGAATGCGCGAAGCCTCGATATGGCCGTCGAAGACCACCCAGCGCCGCTCCCGTCGCATCGACCCAAACATGCCGCGGTGCCGGCTTTTGACCTTCTCCCGGTAATACCGGTTACCGGCCGCGTCGCGGCCGATCTCCTCGCCGCGCAGCCAGGTGAATAGCAGTGTTCCGATCGAGTTCCGCAACAGCCGGCGTCCCCGAGTTCCTGTCCTTCGTCGAAGCCGCGGGAATTCGCCATACAGCGAGCCCGCCGGCCCGCGAATATTGCATCAAGCCGGCGGCCCGTCCAGCCCCGCGCCGACAGCCGCCAGGCGCTGGCTTTTGCCTACGGGCGTGGCCATATCGGCGCTGGACACCCGCCGGCACGCTTCTTATAGAGACAGCCATGCCCGATTTCTGGCGATCTTCCGGATACCATTTGCTCGGCCGCGACGAGGCGGGACGCCTGCAGGTCACCGATGATTTCCTGCGCGCCTACTTCCGCCGCCCGGAGGTCGCGCCGGTGGAGGAATCCTGCGCGGCAGAGCGGGCGCTCAATGCGCGCCTGGTGGACGACCCGCGCGCCGGCGTCACGGACGAGGACCTCTCGCAGCTGGCCGACCCGGACGCGCGCGAGAATTATCGCATCGTGCTGAATTTCCGCGACCGGCTGAGCGCGGCCGAAAACTTGGAGGCCGCTTACCTGGGACTCTTTACCGAGCCAGGAGCCGTGCCGGTGCCGCCCCTGTTCGTCGATCAGCTTGCCCATGTCATCACCCGGTCCATTCTGGAGGGCCTCGACGACCCGTTGCGCGCGCGCGCCGGGGAAATGCTGTTCCGCGAGCAGAAGGTAACCGTCAACGAGGGGCACGTGATGGCGGCGGACGCCGAGGTCGTGGATATGTATGCCACGACCGGGGGCTTCGGATCGCTGGGTGAACTGGTGGCGCAGGCGCAGACGCCGCTACGCACCGTCGAACTCGACGTGCTGAGCGAAGAGAATGCGGCGATCTACTGGGAGCGCGACGAAAAACACGACACCGTGCTCAATCTCAACTTCGCGGGTCCCGGCCTGGACGCGCTCAGCCGTCTCCTGGAGGGCTGGGTGCGGCATTTCCTCGCTGTCGAGGTCTCGATCCAGCCGGTGCAGGAGATTCGCGACGATCGTTGGGTCTGGCACGTCGGGCTCGACGCTCAAGGCACGCGTCTGCTGAACGATCTCTACAACGGAGAGGATGTGGGAGAGGCGCGCCTGGCCCGCCTGCTGGCGCTGTTCCGCCTGGAATTCCGCGAGCCCAGCGTGATGCGAAGCGATATGGCTGGCCGACCGGTCTATCTCGCCATGGCCATGGACGAGTCCGGCTTGCTTCGGCTGAAGCCGCAGAACCTGCTGGTCAACCTGCCACTGGCGCCCAGAGCCTGAGTCCTTCCGCCCCGCCCAAAAAGGCGAAACGGGCGGGCGGAACCCAGGCCGCCGGGCGAAATTCAGCTGGCGAACCTGGGTCCTTCGGCGACGACCAGCGCCCCTGCGGAACGCCGGCCGGTCCATCTTTCCTCGGGGATTTCAGGCTCGGCTTCCGTGTTTTCCTCGCGCCGAACCAAGGTCAGCCGGCCTTTCAGCCCGCTGTCGGCATGTGCCCTCGCCACGCGGCCCGGCGGGGGCGCGTTGTCGGGTGTATCGGCGGCTTCGTCCTTTTCGCGCCGGACACGGACCAGCGCATCGTTGATCCAGGAAGACGGCAGCATGGCAGTTGACCCCTCCTTGCCATGGTTTGGTTGTCCGGTCCCGCTCCCTGTTGCATCCGGCTCTGGGCCGGTCGTTCAGCTCCTGTAAGTCTCCGCCGATATTGTTATCGTTTCGGCGCGATCGATAAAATTACGCTATCTCAAAAATATAGTGGCAATCCATCGCGAATTGAGCGCATTCGTAGTACTGCGGCTGGAGTGGTGCGGGTGGGCAATGCCCTGCCCTTGTCCTGCGACGATCGGCTCTCTAGCCTTGTGTGTCATTCGTCCCGAAAGAGACTTTCGCGATTTCCAACCCGGAGCACCGCCATGGCGCACAGCGAGCCGTCCCTCATTCCCTGCAATATCGATTTCGACCGCGATGGCAAACAATTCGGTTACCTCTCCGTGCCGCATTCGCGCAACGAATCGGCCTGGGGCAGCCTGCTCGTTCCCATCGTGTGCGTGCGCAATGGCGACTCGCCCACCGTGCTGTTTACGGCGGGCAATCACGGCGACGAGTACGAGGGACAGGTCGCGCTGCACAAGCTGGCCCGCGAACTTTCGCCCGAGAATATCACCGGCCGGGTCATCATCATGCCGGCGTTGAACCTTCCGGCGGTGCGCGGCGCGGCGCGCCTTTCGCCCCTCGACGGCGGCAACATGAACCGCAGCTTTCCGGGACACCCGCGCGGGACGCTGACCCAACGCGTGGCGCACTATGTCACGGTCGAGCTGCTGGAGCGCGCGGACATCGTCGTCGACATGCATTCCGGCGGGAAATCGCTGGATTTCGTGCCCTCGGCCATCATGCACGAACTCGACGACCGGGAGCGCTTCGGGACCACGCTTGCCGCGCTCAAGGCATTCGGCGCCCCCGTCTCGCTCATTCTCAAGGAGCTCGACTCGATCGGCATGCTGGATACCGAGGCCGAGAACATGGGCAAGATATTCATCTCAACGGAACTCGGCGGTGCCGGCACACTTTCGCCGCGCAGCGTCGAAATCGCCGACAACGGCGTGCGCAACCTGCTGCGCCACTTCGGCGTCCTTGAGGGCGAGCCCTCCTCGCACCACCCCACCCGGATGATGGACACACCCGACAACGCCTTCGTGAAGTCCGAGGTCAACGGCATATACGAGCCGTTTTACGCGCTGGGCGACGAGGTGAAGGCGGGCGAGCCGCTGGGACAGATCCATGATTTCGAAAGGCCGGAGGCGCCGCCCCTTCAGGCCTTCGCGCCGATCGACGGCATGCTGTTCTGCCGCCATGTCGCCGGCCTGACGACGCGCGGCGACAGCCTCGCCGTCATCGCCGTCGACCGCGACGCCTGAGGCCTGCCGACACCCAAAGTGCGACCTTTCGGCAACATGTGACACCATATCCGGTGTCTGCATTCAATTTTCTTACAAAATCTGGTGACCGCACCCCAAACGTTGTGGTTAAATCGAAATTGGCCACTATGGCTGGGGGTAACGGGCTCGCGATTGCACGGCCCGAGGATGATTGCGGTAGCGGCGCCCGGGATGGGCGAGCATCCCGGGCAGCCCCGCGCCACCAGCCGTAAAGATGAGCCGGAAAAGGTCAATTTGGGAGCAGCGAGGGGGAGCGCGTAATGCGCATCGCACGTCGATTCACGAAACTAGGCGAGGACGTCTACGCCGACATCGAATTCCGGGAGACCGCGAGCGAGATCCGCAATCCGGATGGCTCCGTGGTGTTTCGACAGGAATCCATCGAGGTTCCGGCCTCCTGGAGTCAGGTGGCAAGCGACATTCTGGCGCAGAAGTATTTCCGCAAGCGCGGCATCGCCAGGCACCTGAAGAAGGTCGAGGAGAAGGACGTACCCCGCTGGCTGTGGCGCGCGCAGCCGGATAAGGCCAAGCTCGACAAACTGCCGGCCGAGGAGCGCACAACCGGCGAAACCAGCGCCAAGCAGGTGTTCGACCGGCTGGCCGGCACCTGGACCTATTGGGGCTGGAAGGGCGGCTATTTCGATTCGGAAGAGGACGCGCGGGCCTACTTCGACGAGATGCGCTACATGCTGGCCAACCAGATGGCAGCTCCGAACTCGCCGCAGTGGTTCAACACCGGCCTGCACTGGGCCTACGGCATCGACGGTCCCAGCCAGGGCCATCATTACGTCGATTACCGCAGCGGCAAGCTGACCCGCGCAAAATCCGCGTACGAGCATCCGCAGCCGCATGCCTGCTTCATCCAGTCGGTCAACGACGACCTGGTGAACGAATCCGGAATCATGGACCTCTGGGTGCGCGAGGCGCGGCTGTTCAAGTACGGGTCGGGGACGGGGACCAACTTCTCCTCCCTGCGCGGCGAGAACGAGCCGCTTTCGGGCGGCGGCAAGTCCTCGGGCCTGATGAGCTTCCTGAAGATCGGCGACCGCGCGGCGGGCGCGATCAAGTCCGGCGGCACCACGCGCCGGGCGGCCAAGATGGTTACCGTCGACGTCGACCATCCCGACATCGAGGACTATGTCAGCTGGAAGGTGGTGGAAGAGCAGAAGGTGGCCGCGCTCGTCGCCGGCTCCAAGCTCTGCGGCCAGCACCTGAACGCGGTGATGCAGGCCTGCCACGAGGCGAAGGCCGACCTTGGCGAGGACAAGGCCTTTGCGCCCAAGGAGAACCCGCTGTTGAAGGCGGCGATCAAGCAGGCGCGCGCGGCCATGATTCCGGAGAACTACATCAAGCGCATCATAGAACTGGCGCGCCAGGGCTACACCCAGGTCGAGTTTCCAACCTACGATACGGATTGGGATTCCGACGCCTACCTCACGGTCTCCGGTCAGAACTCCAACAACTCCGTGCGCGTCACCTCGGAGTTCCTCAACAAAGTGCTGCAGGACGGCGAATGGAACCTGATTCGCCGTACCGATGGCCAGGTCCACAAGACGGTGCGCGCCCGCGACCTTTGGGACAAGATCGCCGAAGCCGCCTGGCAGTCGGCCGATCCCGGCGTGCAGTACGACACCACGATCAACGAGTGGCACACCTGCCCGAAGTCGGGGCGCATCAACGCCTCGAACCCCTGTTCGGAATACATGTTCCTGGACGACACCGCCTGCAATCTGGCCTCGCTCAATCTGATGAGCTTCCGCAAGGCTGACGGCAGCTTCGACATCGGCGCCTACGAGCACGCGACGCGGCTGTGGACGGTGACGCTGGAGATCTCGGTGCTTATGGCGCAGTTTCCGTCGCCGCAGATCGCCAGACTGTCTTACGAGTTCCGCACGCTTGGCCTCGGCTACGCCAATATCGGCGGCCTGTTGATGGCCGCGGGCCTGCCCTACGATTCCGACGAGGGCCGGGCCATGTGCGGCGCGCTGACCGCGGTCATGACCGGCGTGGCCTATGCCACCTCCGCCGAGATGGCGGGTGAGTTGGGGGCCTTTCCCGGGTTCGAAAAGAACCGGGAGGATATGCTGCGCGTCATTCGCAACCATCGCCGCGCCGCCCACGGGCAGAGCGCCGGCTACGAGAGCCTGTCCGTGCTGCCGGTGCCGCTCGACCATGCGAACTGCCCCGACACGCGGCTGGTCGACGCCGCGAAACATGCCTGGGACGCCGCGCTGGAGCTTGGCGAGAAGCATGGCTTCCGGAACGCCCAGGCGACGGTGATCGCACCCACCGGCACCATCGGTCTGGTGATGGACTGCGATACCACCGGGATCGAGCCGGATTTCGCTCTGGTCAAATTCAAGAAGCTGGCCGGCGGCGGCTACTTCAAGATAATCAACCGCACGGTGCCTCAGGCGCTCGCCACGCTCGGCTATGAGGAAGGCGAGATCGAGCGGATCGTGCGCTATGCCGTGGGCCACGGCACCCTGGCCGATGCGCCCGGAGTGAACCACGAGGCGCTGCGCGCCAAAGGGTTTACGCCGGAGGCGATCGAAGCCCTGGAAAGCAATCTGCAGAGCTGTTTCGACATCAAGTTCGCTTTCAACAGGTGGACCTTCGGCGATGCCTTTTGCACGGGCGTGCTGGGCTTCACCGAAGAGCAGCTGAACGATCTGTCCTTCGACATGCTCACTGCGCTCGGCTTCACCGCGAAACAGATCGAGGCGGCGAACACCTACTGTTGCGGCGCCATGACGCTCGAAGGCGCGCCCGAACTGAAGGACGAGCATCTGCCGGTCTTCGACTGCGCGAATGCCTGCGGGCGGCTCGGCAAGCGTTATCTTTCCGTGGAAAGCCACATCCGCATGATGGCGGCCGCCCAGCCGTTCATTTCCGGCGCGATCTCCAAGACCATCAACATGGCGAACGACGCCACGGTGAAGGACTGCGAGGACGCCTACATGCTGTCCTGGCGCCTGGCGCTGAAGGCCAACGCGCTCTATCGCGACGGCTCGAAGCTGTCGCAACCGCTGTCTTCGTCTCTGCTGTCGGATCAGGAAGACGAGGACGAGGAAGCGATCGAACAGGTCCTCGAAGCTCCGCAGTCCGAGCGGGCCAACATCGTGGCGGAGCGGGTCATCGAGCGCGTTGTCGAGAAGGAAATCGAGCGCCGTCGCCTGCCCCAACGCCGCAAGGGCTATACCCAGAAGGCCGTGGTCGGCGGGCACAAGGTCTATCTGCGCACGGGCGAATACGAAGACGGCAATCTTGGCGAGATATTCATCGACATGCACAAGGAAGGCGCGGCCTTCCGCAGCCTGATGAACAACTTCGCCATCGCGATCTCCATCGGTCTGCAGTACGGCGTGCCGCTCGAGGAGTTCGTCGAGGCCTTCACCTTCACCCGCTTCGAGCCTTCCGGCATGGTCGAGGGCAACGACGCCATCAAGATGGCGACCTCGATCCTCGACTACGTGTTCCGCGAGTTGGCTGTCTCCTACCTCGGCCGCAGCGATCTGGCCCATGTGGAGCCGGCCGACGTGCTGCCCGACGCCATGGGACGCGGCGAGGACGAGGGCGATATCGCCCGTGACGAGGTGGTCGAGACCGTCCGCCGCGTCGCTTCCACTGGATACGTGCGCTCGAGCTTTCTCGTGCTGCCCGGCGGACAGTCCGGCGGCGCGGGTCAAGGCGCGAGCCACACGAACGGAACCAGTTCGGCTGCCTATTCCAACGCAAGTACCGGCGCCAACGGCGCGGGCATGAGCGTTCAGGGCGGCCCAAACCTCTCTTCCGCGGTCGGCTCCGCCGAGTTCGTCGCGGTTGAGGCCGTAGTCGCTGAACAGGTGGATTCCCGCCTGGATCGCATCCGCGAAGCCCGCATGAAGGGCTACGAGGGCGATCCCTGTAGCGAGTGCGGCAACTTCACCCTGGTCCGCAACGGTACCTGCCTGAAGTGCGATACCTGTGGCGGCACCAGTGGTTGTTCCTGAGGCGCATTCGACCTTCCCGGTGCGCCTCAGCCGGGCCTGGGCGGTTCGGCCCCGCCCCGCCCGGTGGAAGTTCTCCCTGTAACTGCGGGGTGCCAAACGGCGGCGGCACCCCGGCCTTTTCCCCGGCATTCGAGTAGAGTGCGTGACTCCGGCGCCTGACGCCGGCTTGTGACGCAGGTCCTTGCATCGGCGTCGCGGCGGGACTAGTCGCGGCAACCGCCGACTGGTTATGCTCGCGCGCGCAATTCGGATCGTGGAACCGGCGGATGGGCGTTCGCCCCCGCCGCAGCAGAAGGACCCTGAACAAACATGGCTGGTGAAATCGAATCGCGCCTGAGCGAGATGGGCATAGACCTGCCGGAGCCCGCGAAGGCCGTGGCCAACTATGTCGGCTACGTGCAAAGCGGCAACCTGGTCTTCGTTTCCGGGCAGATCACACTCGACAAGGGCGAGGTCAAATACGTCGGCAAGCTGGGCCAGGACTTCGATGTTCCGGAGGGCCAGGCGGCCGCCCGGCTTTGCGCCATCAACATTCTGGCGCAGGTAAAGGCCGCCTGCGACGGCGATCTGGACAGGATCCAGCGTTGCGTGCGTCTCGGCGGCTTCGTCAACTCCACCCCGGACTTCCAGGATCAGCCGAAGGTGGTCAACGGCGCCTCCGACTTCATGGTGGAGGTCCTGGGCGACAAGGGGCGGCACTGCCGTGCAGCCGTTTCCGCCGGTGCGTTGCCTTTGGGCGTGGCCGTTGAGATCGACGCGATCTTCGAGATTTCCTAGGCGCGTGCAGCCAAGGCCGCAGAGACCGCCGTTGCCTTGGCCCTGCGGCGGTCTTTGCTTGCGCGCCTCGCGTGTCGGGGTAACCTGACCGGCGCCATGCCGGAGTCCGACCACTCACGCCCCAACGCCGCAGAGAGCGCCGCCGCCGTCGCCGCGGAGGCCGAAGCCTTCCTGGCCGCCCATCCGGACAGTGAAGCGCTCGACGCCATCTTCGGCGATCTGTCGGGCGTTGTGCGCGGCAAGCGCTACCCCATCGAGCAGATCGACAAGGTGCTGCAGGGACTGGCGTTTCCCGGCTCGTCCTTCCTGCTGGACGTGATGGGCGAAAGCCACGATCCCGGCGGCATGGGGTTTTCCGACGGCGACCCGGACTGCGTCGCCGTGCCGGTCCCCGGAACGCTGGTCCCCGTCCCCTGGCTGGATCGCGCGACCGCGCAGGTGATGCTGACCTTCCGGGAGGCGGACGAAAGCGGCCCCTACCCCTTCGACCCGCGCAACGTCCTGGCACGCGCACTTGAGCCCCTGACCCAAATGGGCCTCTCCCCCGTCGTCGCCTTCGAGCTGGAGTTCTATCTGATCGACAGGAAGCGCGCCGAAGGCAATGCGCCGCAACCGCCGATTTCCCCCACCACGGGCGAACGCGACAGCGGCACCCAGGTCTATGGCATGGCCGAGGTCGACGCCTTCTCCAACCTGCTGGAGGATGTCAACGCCGCCTGCGAGGCACAAGGCGTGCCGACGAACGCGATCTCGGCCGAATACGCGCCGGGCCAGTTCGAGATCAATCTGCAGCACGTGGCCGACCCGCTGCGCGCGGCGGACCACTGCGTGATGTTCAAGCGCGCGGTCAAGGGCGTGGCCCGCAAGCACGGCTTGCAGGCGACCTTCATGGCCAAGCCCTATCCCGATGAGGCCGGCAGCGGCATGCATCTGCACATCAGCCTGCTGGACCGCGAGGGCAACAACGTCTTCGACGGCGGCAATTCGGCCAGCGCCATGCTGCGCCATGCCATCGGCGGCATCCTGGACTGCATGGACGAATCCATGGCCTTCCTGGCGCCCAACCCGAATTCCTTCCGCCGCTTCGCGCCCAACATCTTTGTGCCCGTGCGCCGATCGTGGGGGCACGAGAACCGGTCTGTGGCGCTGCGCATCCCTCTGGCGCGCGGCGGGGCCTGGCGCATCGAGCACCGTATGGCCGGGGCCGATGCCAATCCCTACCTGGCTCTCGCCACGGCGCTGGCCGGCGTTCACCACGGCATCGCCAACAAGTTGGATCCCGGCCAGGCCTTCGAGGGCAATGCCGGCTTTGCTTTCGACGAGGATTTGCCTTGGCGCGCGCGCCGGGCGCTCGACAAGCTGACCAAGGCGCGCGTCTTGCCGGACTACTTCGGACAGCGCTACCTGGACGTCTACGCCGCCTGCAAGAACGCCGAGTTGGACAAGTTCGAGTCGCGCGTCAGCCCGGCCGAATATCTCTTCTACCTGCAGCCGGAGTGAGATTTCGGTTTAAAAATAACGTGTATGTCGCTGATAAATAAAGCCCGCCATCCGGTTTGGACGGCGGGCATTTTCGTCTCAAGCCGTTGCGTCGAGCCGCGCGGCTATTCCTTCATGACCTGCTGCTTGGCCTCCTGCTCGAGCTCCTCGAGCTTGCGGCGCAGCCGGTGTTCGGAGAGGTCGACGCCGGCTTCCTGCAGGTCTGCCATCACCTTCTCCACCACGTCGTCGTCGCCCGGTAACTTCATGTCGGCGCGCACAACTTCCTTGGCATACTCCTCGGCCTCGGCGCCCTCCTTGCCGATCTGCTCGGCGATCCAGAAGCCGAGCATTCTGTCGCGGCGGACATGCACGCGAAAGCGCAGGTCCTCGTCGTGCTTGTATTTGTTCTCGAACGCCTTCTCGCGATCCTTGAAGCTGCTCATGCTGTCGCGCTCTCCCTAGGAACGTTGCCACCGGCCTCATACCTGCCCTAGTTTCCCGTTGGGCGCGGCCGGGGCTTGGTTATACCGGCTTGCCGCGGCGAGGTGAACCGCAAGCGCGTGTGTCCCGAGAGATTCTCGGGCAAATTTGGGCGATTTCACGTTCGCCCTTCGCGCCGCCTGCGCAGCGCCTCGAACCTCGCAGCACGGATAAAAGTTTAGAACGTATGTGCACCGCCGTCATCCTTCGCCGTCCGGGCCATGCCTGGCCGCTGATCTTCGCCGCCAACCGCGATGAAATGGCGGACCGGCCCTGGCGACCGCCGGCGCGCCACTGGCCCGATCGGCCCGAGGTGACGGCAGGGCTCGATTCCCTCTCCGGAGGCTCCTGGCTGGGCGTCAACGACCACGGGGTGCTGGCTGGCGTGCTCAACCGTTACGGCTCGCTTGGACCGCAGGAAGGCAAGCGCAGCCGCGGCGAACTTGTGCTGGAGGCTCTCGACCACGCCGACGCCGCCGAGGCGGCGCGGGCGCTGGCGCATATCGACCCGGCCGCCTATCGGACCTTCAACCTGGTGATCGCCGATGACCGCGACGCCTTCTGGCTGGCCAACCGGGAAGACGACGGCGCCCGCCCCATCGAGGTGGCGGACATACCCGAAGGACTGTCGATGCTCACGGCGCGCGACCTGAACGACGACGCGAGCCCGCGCATTCGCGCCCACCTCGAGGCCTTCCGCCAAGCCGATCAGCCGCGACCGGATGCAGAAGACGAGCGCGGCGGCGATTGGGGCCGTTGGCCGGAGATGTTGGCCCGCCGCGACGGCCGGCCCGGCGACGGCTGGGAAGCCGGGATGACGGTGGTCTCGGGCTCTGGATTCGAAACGGTCTCCAGCTCGCTGCTCGCCCTGCCCGATCGTTCGGCCCCGGCCGGCGCCACCGGCGAGCCGCCCAAGCCAGTCTGGCTCTTCGCGCCCGGGCGCCCCGACCGGCACGACTACCGGCGCGTCGACCTGAACGGCGGGCTCTGACGGCCGCCGCCGGCTTCGTTGTGCATTGCCTCCGGCCTTGCTATATGGGGCCGACAAACGGCCGCGGCGCGGCGAGACAACGCGCCCACGGCGCCGCTCCTGGAAAGTCAACGCCATGCGACGCAGACGCATCTACGAAGGCAAGGCCAAGATCCTGTTCGAGGGCCCCGAGCCCGGCACGCTCGTCCAGTACTTCAAGGACGACGCGACCGCCTTCAACGCGCAAAAGAAAGGCGTGATCACGGGCAAGGGCGTGCTCAACAACCGCATCTCGGAATTCTTGATGACCCGCCTGGCGGAGATCGGCATTCCCACACACTTCGTCCGCCGCCTGAACATGCGCGAGCAGCTGGTGCGGGAAGTGGAGATCATTCCCCTGGAAATCGTGGTGCGCAATGTTGCCGCCGGCTCGCTCGCCAAGCGCTTCGGGCTTGAGGAGGGCACGCCCCTGCCGCGGCCGATCCTGGAGTACTACTACAAGTCCGACGACCTCGGCGATCCGATGGTCACCGAGGAGCACATCGCCGCCTTTGCCTGGGCCGAACCGCAGGATATGGACGACATGATCCAAATGGCGCTCAGGGTGAACGATTTCCTGCTTGGGCTGTTCTACGGCGTCGGTCTGCGCCTCGTCGACTTCAAGCTGGAGTTCGGCCGCTGGTGGGACGACAACGACGAGATGAGGATCGTCCTCGCCGACGAGATCAGCCCCGATTCCTGCCGGCTGTGGGATGTGCGCACCAACGAGAAGCTGGACAAGGATCGCTTCCGCCGCGATCTCGGCGGCGTGGAGGAAGCCTATCAGGAGGTTGCCCGGCGCCTCGGCGTGCTGCCGGAGGCGGGTCCGCTCGACATGAAGGGACCCAAGGTGATGCAGTGACCGCCGGCAAGCGGCAATTTCCGGGCGGTTGAGACATGGCAGACGAACTCCGCGTCAATGAGAGCTCCGGCCTCGCCTGCTGGGCGCGCGCCGCCGTGACGGGCGGCACTCCGCGCCGCGCGTTCATGACCGCGCTGATCGTCGGGCCCGTGCTGATCCTGATCAATCAGTGGGACGCGCTTTTCTCCGACAGCAGCTTCGATTGGACCAAGGCCATACTGACGATCGTGGTTCCCTATTGCGTGGCAACAGTCGGCGCCTGCGGCGCGCGCTGCGGCCGGCGCAAGGCCGACTGACGCAGATCAAAGCCCGGCGACGCGTCTTCCTATTAGGCTTTGTTAATATAAATTCATGTCTCATGGATCGAGGAGTGCGCTCATGCTGCGCCGAATGCGGGTTTCCCTCACGTTTGCCTCGGCTCTCGCCGCCGGGCTGGCGCTGTCAGCGCCCGCGCGCGCGGAGCCCTACGCGCAGGAGATCGAAACCGCGCGCGCCCTGGCGCAGGACTTCCAGAAGTCCCTGAAAAGCGCTCTCATGAAGGCCATATCCGAGGGCGGTCCGCAGAACGCCATCGGTGTCTGCAACGTCAGGGCGCCGCAGATCGCCGCCGACCTATCCCAGCGGAGCGGATGGCGCGTCGGGCGAACGGCCCTGAAAGTCCGCAACCCGGGCAACGCCCCTTCGGCCCGGGAGGAAGCGGTTCTACGGAGTTTCCAGAAGTCCCTGGCTGCCGGCAAGGACCCGAAATCCCTGGAAGCCGTTGCAGTCGTGGAGACCGGCGACGGGCGAAGCCTTCACTACATGAAGGCGATCCCGACGGGAGAGGTCTGCACCACCTGTCACGGCAAGGATGTCGATCCCGAACTCCTGGCCACCATCCGCGAAACCTATCCGCAAGACGAGGCCGTTGGCTTCGAAGCCGGCGAGCTTCGAGGCGCCTTCACGTTCTACAAGCCGTTGGAAGCGAACTGACGTCCCGTCAGGTGAGGAGCCATGAGGCCGGGTTGGGCAGCGGCTCTCCCCTGCCAGCGTATTTCAGGCCGACAGCACAGCGCGCGATCCACCAGATCACCGCGGCCACGGCCAGGATAAACCCGACATAGACGATCAGAAGCGCCATGGAAATAAGACCGTAGAGCAGCCCGATCCAAAAGGTGCGGATCTGATAGCGGTAGTGGCTTTCCAACCAAGCCGGCGCATCGCCGCGATTCACGTAGGCGATGATCAATCCGATGATCGAGGTGACGCCGATCAGCAGCGAAACCAGATAGAGGATGTAGACGACCTTGGCGGTGCCCGCCGATTCGCCCGTTCCCGGCCCGGCGGGCGGCATCACATCTCCTTGCGGCTGGCGCTGGTAGGCCATTGGCTTGCCTCGTGCTGGTTCGTGGCCCGGCGACTCCGATGCGCCGGCTGCATCGGCCGCAACTTTAGAGGACTGGCGCGACCGGCACCACTACCAGGGAGACCGCGCCTGGCTTTTTCGCGTTTCAAGCCCGTTCTTTTTCGCGCACGCGGATGACCGCCGTCATGCCGCCCTTCATATGTGCAGGAATGTGGCAGTGAAACATCCAGTCGCCGGGGTTGTCCGCCACGAAGGCGACCTCTGCCTTTTCCTGCGGGGCAAGCAGGACCGTGTCCATCCAGGGCTGCCGCCAGACCGGTTCACCATTGCGGCTGAGCAGCCGGAAGCTCATGCCGTGCAGATGGATTGGATGGTGCCAGGCGCTGTCGTTTACCAGTTCGAAGACGTAAGAGCGCCCCTCGGTGAGGCTGAAAAGGGGCGGTAGCCGCCCACCCTCGCCGACGATTTCGTTGACAGCCCAGAACTTGCCTTTCCGAAACAGCGCACGGGCATCCAGCCAGCCGTCTGCCGTCATGCCGCCGGCCATGCCGCCCATCATGCCGCCCGTAAAGACGACCCGGTGGCGTCCAGCGTCCGTCAGGTCCGGCTCGGCAAGCGGGTTGGCCGGCAAGGCGGCTGGCGGAGCCTCCAGCGCCTCCTCGCGCAGCGGCTGGGCCGCGTAGGCCAGGTCGATCAGCCGGTATCTCTGGCGAGCATAGAAGTCGTCGACGATCTCGAAGCGCTCGCCGGGCGCGCCGGTCATGTCGATGACCAAGTCCGCGCGCATGGCCGGGCCGAGAACGACTCGTCCGGCCTCGGCCGGGTGGGGCTCGACCGGCTGGCCGTCCAGCGCGACGATCCAGGGCGTATGGCCCTGGAAGTTCAGCGCGAAGACGCGGGCATTGGCGACATTGATCAGCCGCAGGCGCAGCCGCTCGCCGCGCCGCACGGCGAATTCCTCGCGCACCCGCCCGTTGACCGTCACCGTGTTGCCGAGCCGGCCGGCGTGGCTCATGTCCATCGGGTGGTCGAAGCCCCCTGCGATGGCGGCTTCCGCGGTCAGGCGCCAGTCGTCCAGCACCCAAGTGACGTCGCGGTCGACTTCGGGAGCCTCGTGCTCCTCGACGATCAGCGGACCGGAAAGCCCGCGGCCGACCTGCTCGCTGCTGTTGACGTGCGAGTGATACCAGAAGGTGCCCGCATCGGGCACGTCGAAGGCGTAATGGAAGCGCTCTCCGGGAGCGATGGGCGCCTGCGTCAGCCCGGGCACGCCATCCATCGCGTTGGCGATACGAATGCCGTGCCAATGCACGGTCGTCGGCTCGCTCAGCCGGTTCGTCACATCAACGGCAACTCGGTCGCCTTGCCTGACCCGGATTTCCGGGCCCGGAAGCCCGCCGTTGTAGCTCCAGACTTCCGTTTCGGGATAGTCGGCGCCCGCCAGTGGCACCCGCGCGGCGGCCGCCGTCAGCTTAAAAGCGGCGGTTTCCAGGGCTCCTGCCTGCATGCGGGCTGGCCACGCCGGCAAGAGCGAGACGGTGGAGAGCGCCAATCCGCCCTGCAGTAGGCGGCGGCGGGATAAGTTCGGCAAACGCATCGGGCGACAAGCTCCGGATCGGAAAGAAGATACTGCCTGTTATATAGGGCTTGATGCTCAGCCGTATAGCCAGGCGACGATGGCCACGGCCGCGAATATTCCGGTTAGATCGGCCATCAGCGCGGCGGCCAGGGCGTGGCGTATGCGCCGGATCTGCACCGCCCCGAAATAGACGGCGAGCACGTAGAACGTCGTCTCCGTCGAGCCCTGGAACGTGGAGACCAGATAGCCCGTGTAGCTGTCCGGGCCGATGGCCGGGTCCTGTATGATCGAGGCCAGCACGCCGTAGGCGCCGGAGCCCGACAGCGGGCGCAAAAGGGCCATCGGCAGCGCCTCGCCCGGCAGGCCGATCAGCGCGGTGACGCGCGACAACGGCTCGATCAGCAGCTCCAGCGCCCCGGATTCCCGCAGCATGCCCACGGCCACCAAAATGGCCACCAGATAGGGAATGATCCTGAGCGCCACGTTGAAGCCGTCGCGCGCGCCCTCGACGAAGACCTCGTAGACGCGCACCCGCTTGGCCGCGCCGAAGCCCAGCAGCAACACGATCAGCCCTGGAATGATCCAGGGGGCGATGGCCCGCCCATAGAGGACCGTGAGCGGCACGAGCGCCGCAACACCGCCGAGGATCAGCATGGAGACCCATAGCGGATAACCGGGCGGCGCTTCAGACGGCCAGGCATCCGTTGCCGTTTCGTCGACCGCATCGCGCGGTTGCGGTTGGGTGGGGTCGTCGGGAATGGCCGGCGCGTCCCCCTCGCCCGCGCCTGCAGGCTCCACGGCGGGCGCGGTCCAATAGCGCTGCAGCAGCTTGGCCATGAAAATCGCCATCGCGGTCGAGCAGATCGTCGCGAAAAGCGTGGTCGGGACGATGCCCGCCGGATCGCTCGAACCCGCCGCCGCCCGCAACGCCACCACGCCCGTCGGCAGCAAGGTGACGCTCGAGGTGTTCATCGCCAGAAACAGGACCATGGCGTTCGTTGCCGTTCCCTTCTGCGGATTGAGACGGTCGAGCTGCTGCATGGCGCGAATGCCGAACGGCGTGGCCGCGTTGCCCAGGCCCAGCACGTTGGCGGAAAGGTTCAGGATTATGGCGCCCATCGCTGGATGCTCGGCGGGCACCTCCGGAAAGAGACGGGTCAGCAGAGGCCGCAGCGCGCGAGCGATGATCGTCAGCAGCCCGCCCGATTCGGCGACCTTCATCAGCCCCAGGAAGAGCGCCATTACCCCCACGAGCCCCAGGGCCAGGGTGACCGCCGATTCCGCCGAATCGACCACGCCGAGTCCCAGCGCCTCCATCGGAGAGACGGCCTCGGCGGCCGCCTCGCCCTCCGGCGGCGACCAGCCGATCTGCCGCACGGCGGCGACGGCAAAGGCTGCGAGGACGAGGACCAGAAAGACGACGTTCATGCAAACCCGGCTTTGGCACGGACCCGGCGGTGCGGCGGCCGATGGCGACTGCCTGCGAGAAGGCTAGTCGGTGGCGGCGAGTCGCGCCTAACGGCTTCGCTGTCAGCCGCTGCTTGCGGCTTGTCATGGCGGAGCCGCGCGGCTACCTTGCGCGCACGCCAGAGACACCCCGGCCAGCAAGAGCGATTCCGTGAAAGCGCGCGTGCATGTAACCCTGAAATCCGGCGTTCTCGACCCGCAGGGCAAGGCCATCGGCCATGCGCTGGAGGCGCTCGGCTTCTCCGGCATCGGCGAGGTCCGGCAAGGCAAGGTGATCGACCTGGAAATCGACGAAACCGACGCGGACAGCGCGCGAATCCAGGTCGAGGCCATGTGCCAGAAGCTTCTGGCCAATACCGTCATCGAAAACTACGACATCGAACTGAACCCCTGAGCCGGCGATGAACCCTACGGCCCTGGTCACCCCCGCCCCCGATTTACGGCGGTGTATGCCATGAAGACGGCCGTGGTCGTCTTTCCCGGCTCCAACTGCGACCGGGACGTGAAGGTCGCACTGGAACAGTCGGCCGGCCCCGGCGTGCAGATGGTCTGGCACAAGGAGACCTCGCTGCCCGACGGACTCGACCTGATCGTCCTGCCCGGCGGGTTTTCCTACGGCGACTACCTGCGTAGCGGCGCCGTGGCCGCGCACTCGCCCATCATGCGCGAGGTAAAGGCCAGGGCGGAGGCCGGCACAGCCGTTCTGGGCATCTGCAACGGCTTTCAGATACTGACCGAAGCGGGGTTGCTGCCCGGCATAATGCTGCGCAACCGCGACCTGAGGTTCCTGTGCAAGGACGTCTGCCTGAAGGTGGAAACCAGCCAGAGCCTGTTCACCGCCCGCTATGAATCGGGCGAGACGATCCGCGTACCAATCGCCCACCACGACGGCGCCTATTTCGTCGACGAGGAGGGCCGCCGGTCGCTGGAGGACAACAGCCAGATCGCCTTCCGCTACTGCGACGAACAGGGCCACGTGACGCCGGAATCGAACCCCAACGGCTCGATCTCGAACATCGCGGGCGTGTTCAACGAATCGAAAACGGTACTCGGAATGATGCCGCATCCCGAGCGTCTTTCGGACGTCGCTTTGGGCGGGACGGACGGCCGCGGCCTCTTCGACTCGCTGGTGGAGACGCTGTCGTGAACAAAAATGCCAATCCGGACACGGCGGTGGAAATCACGCCGGCCATCGCGGCCGAGCATGGCCTGACGACCGAGGAGTACGCACTGGTCCAGGACATCATGGGCCGGACGCCGAATCTGGTCGAGCTGGGCATCTTCTCGGTCATGTGGTCGGAGCACTGCTCCTACAAATCCTCGAAGAAGTGGCTGAAGACGCTGCCGACGACGGGGCCGCACGTCATCCAGGGCCCCGGCGAGAACGCCGGCGTGGTGGATATCGGCGACGGGCTGGCCGCGGTCTTCAAGATGGAGAGCCACAACCACCCAAGCTTCATCGAGCCCTACCAGGGGGCGGCCACGGGCGTCGGCGGCATCCTGCGCGACGTTTTCACAATGGGCGCGCGGCCGGTCGCCAACCTGAACGCGCTGCGCTTTGGCGCGCCGGATCATCCGAAAACCCGGCACCTGGTCTCCGGCGTCGTCGCGGGCATTGGAGGCTATGGCAACTGCGTCGGCGTGCCGACGGTGGGCGGCGAGGTGAATTTCCACCCCGCCTACAACGGCAATATCCTGGTCAATGCCATGACCGTCGGCATCGCCCGGGCGGACCGGATTTTTTATTCGGCGGCGGCCGGCGTCGGCAACCCGGTGGTCTATGTGGGTTCGAAAACCGGTCGCGACGGAATCCACGGCGCGACCATGGCCTCCGCCGAGTTCGGCGAGGATTCCGAAGAGAAGCGCCCGACGGTGCAGGTCGGCGACCCCTTCACCGAAAAGCTGCTGATCGAAGCCTGCCTGGAACTCATGGAGACCGACGCCATCGAGGCGATCCAGGATATGGGCGCGGCGGGGCTCACGTCCTCGTCGTTCGAGATGGCCTCCAAGGGCGGCACGGGCGTGGAGCTCGACTTGGACCGCGTGCCGGTGCGCGAAGAGGGCATGACGGCCTACGAAATCATGCTTTCGGAAAGCCAGGAGCGCATGCTCATGGTGCTCAGGCCCGGTAGCGAGGAGACCGCCCGGCAAATCTTCGAGAAGTGGGACCTCGACTTCGCGATTATCGGCGAGCTTACGGACACCGGGCGCATGGTGCTGCGCATGCGCGGAGAGACGGTGGCCGACCTTCCCATCGATCCGCTGGCCAAGGCCTCGCCGGAATACGAGCGGCCCTGGAGCCTCGCCGAAGCGCCGGCCGAGATCGCGCCCGAGGATGCGCCGGCAACCGACGACGTAATGGCGAGCCTCGCCGGCTTGATCGCCTCGCCCGATCTCGCTTCGCGCCGCTGGGTGTGGGAGCAGTACGACCACATGGTCATGGCCGACACCGTGCAGCGGCCCGGCGGAGACGCGGCGGTGGTGCGCGTCCACGGCACAGGACGCGGGCTCGCCATGACGGCGGACTGCACCCCGCGCTACTGCCTGGCCGATCCAAAGCGCGGCGGTGCGCAGGCGGTCGCGGAATCCTGGCGCAACCTGACAGCCGTGGGCGCGAAACCCCTGGCAATCACCGACAACATGAACTTCGGCAATCCAGAGCGTCCGGAAATCATGGGCCAGTTCGTCGGCTGCACCGAAGGCATGCGCGAGGCCTGTCTGGCGCTCGACTACCCCGTCGTTTCGGGAAACGTCTCGCTCTACAACGAGACGAACGGTCAGGCGATTGCGCCGACGCCCGCCATCGGCGGAGTCGGCGTCATCGACGACATCTCGAAGATGGCGACGATGGCGCTCAAGCGGCCGGAAGAATTCCTTGTACTGGTCGGCGACACGCATGGACATCTGGGCGCCTCGCTCTACCTGCGGGAGGTTCATGGCCGCGAGGACGGCGCACCGCCGCCGGTTGACCTGGCCGCAGAGCGGCGCAACGGCGATTTCGTGCGCGCGATGATCGCCGCCGGCGAGATCAGTTCCTGCCACGACATTTCCGACGGCGGTCTCCTCGTCGCATTGGCCGAGATGGCCATGGCCGGAGGCCTGGGCGCAGAAATCGAGATTCCCGAGTCCTGGAAAGCCGCACCCCACGCGTGGTTGTTCGGCGAAGACCAGGGGCGCTATCTTCTGAGCGTGCCGGACCCGGAAAGCGTGGCAGCCGCCGGCAAAGCGGCGGACGTGCCAATCCATCGCCTGGGCGTCACGGGCGGCGATACGTTGAATGTCGCCGGGATCGGCACCATATCCGTCGCGGCATTGGCGTCCGCGCACGACGCGTGGTTTCCGGACCTCATGGCCGCCGAGCGCGGCGGGCCGGAGACCTGAAAAAACCGCGTTTTTGGCAGATTAGCGAGGGGAGCGAACGA
>JAWVYK010000008.1:0-24950 GCA_033722755.1 Rhodovibrionaceae bacterium
GAGCGAACGACGGCATGGCGATGACACCCGGGGAGATCGAAAAGCTGATCAGGGAAGCCATCCCGGATGCCAGCGTCACGATCGAGGATCTGCGCGGCGACGGCGACCATTACGCCGCCTACATCGTCTCCCCCGCCTTCAAGGGCAAGACCCGGGTGCAGCAGCACCAGATGGTCTACAAGGCTCTGCAGGGCCGCATGGGCAACGAGCTGCATGCCCTGGCGCTGCAAACCTCCGCCCCGCCCGAGGCTTGAAACTCATAGGCTGCGGCCGGCGCACACGCCGGTAGCGGCTGCAGCAATCGCGACCGAAACCCGCGAGAAGAGGATCGAGGACATGGATCAAACCGTCACCGACCGCATCAAGAGCGAAATCAAGGATAACGACGTCGTGCTGTTCATGAAGGGCACGCCCGTCTTTCCGCAGTGCGGCTTCTCCGCCGCCGTCGTTCAGGTGCTCAACCACCTCAACGTGAAGTTCAAAGGTATCGACGTTCTGCAGGACCCCGGCCTGCGGCAGGGCGTCAAGGATTTCACGAACTGGCCGACCATTCCGCAGCTCTACGTCAAGGGCGAGTTCGTCGGCGGTTGCGACATCGTGCGCGAGATGTTCCAGACCGGCGAGCTTGCGGAATACCTGAACACCCAGGGCATCGACGCCAAGCCGGCGGCCTGAGGCTGCAGGGCGAACGAAAGGCGCGTCCCGCGCCTTCACGGAGGGCGCCGCGGCAGGCAAGGCTGTGGCGCCTTTCGCTTTCGCGACCAAGGGGGACCGGCCACGTGACCATGCAGCCGCACGCCGTCGAGCGATCGGAGGCCGCGGGTCTCGTCCTCGGATTCCTCGGCGTTGCCTGCTTCAGTCTCACACTGCCGGCGACCATCATGGCGCTGGAAAGCTTCGAGCCCTGGCTCGTCGCCATCGGTCGCGCGACCCTGGCCGGCATCGTGGCCGGCGGCATACTGCTTATCGCCCGCGTTCCGCGGCCATCGCGCAGAGATATGGCGACGCTCGTCCTGGCCGCCCTCGGTGTGGTGTTCGGATTCCCGCTTTTCACCTCGTGGGCGATGCAGCACGTTCCCGCCGCACACGGCGGCGTCGTCTTGGGGGTGCTGCCGCTCGCCACCGCCGTCGCCGGTGCGCTGTTCGGCGGCGAGCGACCCTCACTCGGCTTCTGGGCCGCAGCCGTGCTTGGTTCGGCGGCTGTGGTGGCCTTCTCTGTCATGCAGGGCGGCGGTCGCGTGCAGCCGGCCGATCTGGCGCTCGTGGCCGCGGTCATTTCGGCCGCTGTCGGCTATGCCTTGGGCGGCAGCCTGGCGCGGCGCCTGGGCGGCTGGCAGACGATCTGCTGGGCCCTGGTGATCTCCATGCCGGCCCTGTTGCCGCTGACGGCCTGGCGGCTGGCCGTGAACCCGCCGCAGGCGCCCACCGCGATCGCCCTTGCCGGATTTCTCTACGTGGCGCTCGGCAGTCAGCTTTTCGGCTTTTTCGCTTGGTACAAGGGCCTGGGGCTGGGCGGCGTGGCGCGCGTCAGTCAAATGCAGCTGTTGCAGCCTTTCCTCACAATTCTGGCCGGCGTGCTGCTGCTGGGCGAGGCGTTTGACGCCGTCACGCTGATCTTCGCCGCGCTGGTCTCCGGTGTTGTCGGCGTCGGCCGTCGCATGCCGGTGCGGCGGCGCTAGTGCACCCGGGACAGGCATGAACGAAGGACGGCCGACCCCTTACAAGGGCCGGCCGCCGCAAATTCCGTATTTTCAGAACTGTAGAGCCGTCAGCGGGAATAGAACTCGATGACGAGGTTCGGCTCCATCTGCACCGGGTAGGGCACGTCGGCCAGCTTTGGTGCGCGCACATAGGTCGCCTTGCAGTTCTTCACGTCGACGTCGAGAAAGTCCGGGATGTCGCGGTCCACCGATTCCTGGGCTTCGAGAACGACGCCGATGTTGCGCGACTTGTCCTTCAGCTCGATGACGTCGCCGTCGCCCACCTGGTAGGACGGCACATTGACGCGCCGGCCGTTCACCTTCACGTGGCCGTGGTTCACGAACTGGCGCGCGGCGAAGACCGTGGGCACGAACTTGGCCCGGTAGATCACGGCGTCGAGCCGGCGCTCCAGAAGCTCCACGAGGTTCTCGCCGGTGTCGCCGCGCCGGCGCGTGGCCTCCTCGTAGTAGCGGCGAAACTGCTTCTCGCCGATGTTGCCGTAGTAGCCCTTCATCTTCTGCTTGGCGGCAAGCTGGGTGCCGAAGTCGGACGGCTTGCGGCGGCGCTGGCCGTGCTGGCCGGGGCCGTAGCTGCGCTTGTTGAATGGGCTTTTCGGGCGGCCCCAGAGGTTGACGCCGAGGCGGCGCTCGATCTTCGACTTGGACGCATGGCGCTTTGACATGAGCGCATCACTCCTGTTTTTCAGGTTCCTTGTCCCGGTAGGCCTTGGTCCGCCGTTTCAGGCGGGGCGGGATCGGCCGACTTTGCAGCCGACCCACATTCCCGGGAATTTCAATGGCGCGCGAATATACGTTTCCCAGCCGCGATGTCAAACGGGGAGTCAGCCGCCGTCGCCTCCGCCCTCCGGCGGCCGCGCCTTCCACAGCGAGGCGACGACGCCGTGCAGTGTGTTCACCTCCTGCTGCGTCAGGCGGGCCCGGGTGAAGATGTTGCGCAGATGGCGCACCATGACCGGCCGCTTCTCCCGAACCCGCAGGAAGCCGGAGGCATCGAGCGCGCACTCCAACCGGCCGAAGAAGTTGGTCATCTCTTCGGAGGTTGCCGGCGGAGAGGCCTCCTCGCCGCGCAACGGCGCCGGCGGCGCAGGCCCTCCGGCCTGGAACCATTCGTAGGCAACCAGCACCACGGTCTGCGCCAGGTTGAGCGACGTGAAGGCCGGGTTGAGCGGCACCGTGACGATCGCCTCGGCAAGCACAACGTCGTCGTTGGTCAGACCGGAGCGTTCGGGTCCGAACAGAATGCCCGGGCGCTCGCCCTGCGCCACGGCTTGCCGCAGGTTCCGCGCGGCCGCCGCCGGCTCGAGCACCGGCTTGACCATGTCGCGCGGCCGGGCGGTCGTCGCGAAGACGCGCTGCAGGTCGGCCACGGCGGCCTCGGTGGTGTCGAAGACCCGCGCGCCCTCGACGACCCGGTCGGCGCCAGAGGCGGCCTTCACCGCCTCCTCGTTCGGCCAGCCGTCGCGCGGCGCCACGAGCCGCAGTTCCGTCAGCCCGAAGTTCAGCATGGCGCGCGCGACCATGCCGATGTTCTGGCCCAGTTGCGGACGCACGAGGACGACGGCGGGCGCACTGCCCGCCGTGCTCTCGTCCGATGCCGGATCATCCGCCGTCATGCCGGCGTTGATAGCGCCTCGACGCTTTTCACGCCAGCGATCCGTGCCTCAGTCGATTAGCCTTCCACTGAGGTATGCTGGCCATCAACTCCGGCCGTTGTCTTCGTCGTCGGGCGGTGGAGGCGGCGGGTCATCCACGGGCCCGGCATCCGGATCGTCCTGATCGTCATCACCCTCGTCGCCAGGCGGCGGAGGTGGCGGGTCGTCGCTCGGATCGCCGGGCTCGTCATCGGGGTCGCGGCCGTCGTCCAACCCATCGCCGTCACCGCCGCCATCACCGTCGCGACCGTCGTCGAGGCCTCCGCCATCGCCGCCATCGCCGTCACCGTCACCGCCGTCGCGGCCATCGTCACCGGTGCCGCCATCGGAATCGTCGCCGGGATCGTCCGCGTCGGGCGGATCGTCGTCACCGCCGTCACCGCCGCCGCCGTTGCAGCTCGACCCGGAATCGGCGTCCGACGGACACTTGTTCTTCTTCTTGTTGCCGTTGCCGGAGTCGGGCGCTTCCATGCCTTGCGACATCTCGGTGATCATCGGCCCCAGCAAGCTGGGCGGATCGTCCTCGCGGTGCCGGCGGATCAGTGATTTCGGCTCGGCGAAGTAGTAGCGCAGGCCGAGGAAGCCGGCCACAAGGTCATTGTCGCCGGCCGTCACCTCACCGAACACAGAAACGCCGTTGAGTTCGATCGAGCCGAGGTGCTGATCGATCTGGTATTCGAAGCCGGCAAAGCCTCGCAAATCGTCGTCGGCGATCGCTCCGCCGCCGTGCAGCAGCAGATTTTCCTGAGGATAGAAGCCAAGGCGGACCGAGCCGAAACCGCCGTCCGGCACGCCGTCCTCGCCCTCCTGCAGGCCGGCCGTAGCCGAGAGCGTGATCTGGTCGATGTAGGCCTCGCCCTCCACGCCGAACCGGAAAGCCTCCGCTTCGTCGACGGCGGCGTAGTGCGCGATAATGCCGATCAGCGCCTGGTTCGGGTCGCGCCAGAAGAGATGCCCGCCGAAGCCGCCGGCGGTTTCCCCGTCGATCGTTCCCAAGGCGGCCTCGCCCTGGAAGCCGAAGTCATCGGTCAGCGGAACCGCGAATTTGCCGCTGACAAATCCGGCCCCGCCGTCCAGGTCTTGGTTGTCGCTTTCGAAGAAGCCGCCGCGCAGGTCCACCGCGCCGTTCAGCTGCGAGACCGCCCGGTCCGACAGGACCTTCGTGAAGGAATTCTGCGCGACTTGCGTGCGCGCCGCCTCCTGGACCGCGCCAGGCTGCTCAGTGCCGTCCGCGTTCGCTGCCCCCGCCAGCGCAATCGGGCTGGCGCTCAGCAAAAGCGCGGACAGGAATACGGACCCCCGATAACTCAGTACGGATCCACGAGATTTGCCAACCATGTTCCCCCCACCTTGGCGATAACCCGAGCGCGCGGCCCAACGGTCTCCCGACGGCCTTGCTCCATGTGCCAAGTGCGAGGGTAACGGTCACAGCGACGGCCAAACAAACTTAAAAGTGCAATGTTTTGTCGCTTAATTTAATTTAAATGAATAATAGCATCCGGAATCTGCTTGAATATTCGTGAAACGGAAGGTGCTCAGCGCACCTCCGTCCCGCTTTGATGCAGCTTCCAGGTGATCGCGTCGTAAAGCGCATTGAACGATGCATCGATGATGTTCGGTGAAACGCCAACCGTGCTCCAGCGCCGGCCGTCGCCGTCGGCGCTCTCGATCATCACGCGCGTGACGGCCCCGGTTCCGGCCTGCGGGGTGAGAATTCGCACCTTGTAATCGATGAGGCGCATGTCCTCCAACTCGGGATAGGCGGGTAGAAGCGCTTTCCTGAGCGCGATGTCCAGCGCGTTCACTGGGCCATTGCCGTTGGCCACGGTCATCAGTTCCCGCCCCCCGACCTCCAGCGAAACGGTGGCTTCGCTCTCGGTGACGAGCTCGCCGCGCGCGTTCCAGCGCCGATCGTCCATCACGCGAAAGCGTGTGAGCACGAAGTAGTCCGGAACCTCACCCAGGGTGCGGCGCGCCAGAAGCTCGAAGGAGGCCTCTGCGCCGTCATAGGCATAGCCCTCGAATTCGCGCGCCTTGACCTGCTCGACCAGGCTTTCCAGCTTGGGCTCTTTCGCGTCGATCTCCAGGCCGATTTCCGCAAACCGCGCCAGGATGTTGGAGCGCCCTGCCTGGTCCGAGACGACGATATGCCGGCGGTTGCCGACGCGTTCGGGCTCGATGTGCTCGTAGGTCCGGGGGTCTTTCGCCACCGCCGAGACGTGCAGCCCGCCCTTGTGGGCGAAGGCGCTCTCTCCGACATAGGCGGCGTTCTTGGACGGCGCCCGGTTCAGCCGCTCGTCCAGAAGGCGCGAGATGTGCGTCAGGTGACGAAGATCGTCTTCGCCGACACCGGTGTCGTACGACGTCTTCAGCGACAGGCTGGCGATCAGCGGTACGAGGTTCGCGTTACCGCATCTCTCTCCCAGCCCGTTGAGCGTCCCCTGCACCTGCCGGACGCCGGCGTCGATGGCGGAAAGCGAGTTGGCGACCGCATTTTCGGTGTCGTTGTGGCAATGAATGCCGAGCCGCTGCCCGGGAATGGCGAGGCGAACCCTCTCCACGATCTCGGCGATTTCAGCAGGCAGCGACCCGCCGTTCGTGTCGCACAGCACGATCCAGCGCGCGCCGGCCTCATAGGCCGCGGTAACGCACTTCATCGCGTAATCCGGATTGGCCTTGTAGCCGTCGAAGAAATGTTCGGCATCGAACATCACCTCGTCCACGCGCTGACCGGCAAAGGCCACGCTGCTGGCGATCATCTCGAGGTTCTCCTCGCGCGGCACCTCCAGCGCCAGATCGACGTGCATGTCCCAGGTTTTGCCCACCATGCACACCGCCGGCGCACCGGTTTGCAGCAAAGCCGTCAAACCCGGATCGTTCTCCGTGCTGCGGCCGGGTCGGCGGGTCATCCCGAAGGCCACGAAGCGGGCACGCGAGAGCTTCGGCAGATCGCGGAAGAATGCGTCGTCAGTCGGGTTGGCGCCCGGCCAGCCGCCTTCCACGTAGTCAACGCCCAGTTCGTCCAGCGCGCGGGCGATGGACACCTTGTCGGCGACGGTAAAGTCTACGCCCTGGCTCTGGGCACCGTCGCGCAGCGTCGAGTCGAAGAGATATACGCGCTTGGAAGTCGACATGGCGGGTCTTTCAGCACGCCTGCCGCGCCCCGTCAACGGCGCTTTCGCACTATTCCTGAGGCGCCTGGCGCAAGAATCGGGAAGTCGCCCCGGCGCAGCGATGCTAGTCTCCGCCACGCCATGACGGACGCTCTGACTTTTTTGCCGCCGTGGGCCGTATTGGCGCCGTTTCTTGCCGCTGCACTGGCCCTCAACCTGACCCCGGGCGCGGACATGACCTACGTCATGGCCCGGGCCGTTGCGCAGGGCCGGCGGGCAGGCCTCGTTTCGGCGCTGGCGATCACGGCCGGCTCGCTCGTCCACACGCTGGCCGCCGTTGTCGGCCTTTCGGCCGTCGTCCTCGCCTCCCCGCTGGCGTTCCAGACCATCAAGTATCTCGGCGCAGCCTATCTGCTCTACCTGGGGGTCAAGCTGATCCTTGCGCGTCCCGAACCGCCGGGCACCGGCGTGCGCGCCCATCGCCTGCCCCGTGTCTTCTGGGAAGGGGTTCTGGTCAACGTGCTGAACCCGAAGGTGGCGCTGTTCATCCTCGCGTTCCTGCCGCAGTTCGTCGATCCGGCACGTGGCCAGGTGCCGCTTCAGATTCTCGTGCTCGGCACGCTGTTCAATCTCGGGGGTACGCTTGTCAACCTGGGCGTCGCCCAGATCGCCAGTGCCGGCGCGGCCCGCCTGCAGCACGCAACGCGCTTTCAGCGCGCCATGAACGTGCTGGCCGGAACCATTCTGGGGGGCCTCGCCCTGCGGCTCGCTTTTACTTCGCGCTAGCTTTCAGCTCTCACGCCGCCACGTCGTGCCCTCGGGCGAATCTTCAAGCACGATACCGCGGGCGGCGAGCTCGTCGCGGATGCGGTCGGCGGTGGCGAAATCCCGCTCTTTGCGCGCGGCATTGCGCCGGGCGATGAGGTCTTCGATCTCGCCGGCCTCCTCGCTGTCCTCGCTGCCCTGGAACCACGCCTCCGGCGCGTCCTGGATTAGCCCAAGGAGCCGGCCCGAGCCGAGCAGGCCGGCCTTGGCTTCGGCAACGTCGTGTCCCTGAAAGATGCGGTGCGCGAAGCCGTGGAGATGGGTTAGAGCCTCCGGCGTGTTCAGATCGTCCGCCAAGGCGGCGACCACGCCATCCACGCTTGCCCCGTCCGCCGGCTGCGTGTCGGTGCAGCGCCGCAGCGCCCCGTACAGCCTGTCCAACTGGGCCATGGCCTCGCGGATCTTATCGCGCGTGATGTCGAGCGGTTGGCGGTAATGACCGGAGAGCAGCGCCAGGCGGATGGCCTCGCCGGGGAAGCCTTCCTCCAGCAGCTGGCGCACCGTGAAGAAGTTGCCCAGCGACTTCGACATCTTCTCCCCGTTCACGATCACATAGCCGTTATGCAGCCAGTATCGGGCGAAGGGGGCATGGTTGGCGCAGGTCGACTGGGCGATTTCGTTTTCGTGGTGCGGAAAGATCAGGTCCTGGCCGCCGCCGTGGATGTCGAAGGTGACGCCCAGATGCTCGCGGCTCATGGCCGAACATTCGATATGCCAGCCCGGCCGGCCGCGGCCCCACGGGCTGTCCCACCCGGGCTGTTCCGCATTGCTGGGCTTCCAGAGCACGAAGTCGGCCGGGTCCTTCTTATAGGGCGCAACCTCCACGCGCGCGCCGGCAATCATCTCGTCGCGCTCGCGGCGCGAAAGCTGCCCGTAGTCCGGCATAGAGGGCACGGAGAAGAGGACGTGACCTTCGGCCGCGTAGGCGTGGCCGTCGTCGATCAACCGCTCGATCATGGCGATCATTTGCGGAATGTGCTGGGTCGCACGCGGTTCGACCGTCGGCGGCAATGCGCCGAGCGCCTCCATGTCCTCGTGGAACGCCGCGGTCGTCCGCTTCGTGACGGAATCGATGGGCTCGCCGCTTTCCCGCGAAGCCTTGATGATCTTGTCGTCGACATCGGTGATGTTGCGGGCATAGACGACATGGTCGTCGCCGTAGACGTGACGCAGCAGGCGGAAGAGCACGTCGAAGACAACCACCGGACGGGCATTGCCGATGTGCGCCAGGTCATAGACCGTCGGCCCACAGACGTAGACGCGGACGTTCGACGGGTCGATCGGCTCGAAGGCCTGCTTCTCGCGGGCCAGCGTGTTGGTGAGCGTAATCTGCACCACGAGTGCGCGCAGCCCCTCTCTCGCAGGCGGACGGTCAGGCGGTCTTGCCCATCAGGCGGGCCTCGGCCCGCCGGCGGCCGATGAGTGGTAGCAGAGCGCCAAGCTCGGGTCCACTCGAAGACCCCGTCAAGGCCCGCCGCAGCGGCCGAAAGAGCGCCTTGCCTTTGCGTCCCGTCGCGCCGGCGACGCGCGCCGTCCAGTTGCCCCAGGTTTGCCCGTCCCACGGCTCCTCGGGAAGCAGCTCCGCGGCCTGCCGGCAATAATCCGGCTCGTCGATGTCCGGCTCCACCCGCCCGTTGCAGATTCGATACCACTCAACCGCGTCGGAAAGGCGCTCGAGGTTCGGCCGGACGGCGAGCCAGAATGCCTCATCGGCCTCTGCGAGTCCCAAGGCTTCCAGGCGCGCCGCCACATCGGAAAATTCCATGCGATGAATGACGCCTGCATTCAGGTGCACGAGCTCGTCCGGGTCGAACTTGGGCGTCGCCCGGCCGAAACGCGCGATATCGAAGCCGCCCAGCAGCTCGTCCAGATCACGGCAGACTTCGACCGGATCTGGCGTCCCAAGACGCGCCAGATAGCTGTTGATCGTCATTGGCTCGATATCGCGGTCCCGCAGCTGGCGCAGTGACAGCGCCCCCAGCCGTTTCGACAGCCCCTTGCCCTGGGGATCGGTGAGCAGCGGCAAATGCGCGAATTCCGGGGCTGTGCCGCCCAGCGCTTCGAGCAACTGAATCTGAACGGCGGTATTCGCCACGTGATCCTCGCCGCGGATGACGTGCGAGACATCGAGCTCCATGTCGTCGATGACAGAGGAGAGGGTGTAGAGCGGACGACCGTCCGCGCGAATCAGGACGGGATCGGAGAGGTGGTTGCCGGAAAAGCGGACCTCGCCGCGCACCAGATCGTTCCAGGCAATCGGCCGGTCCTCCAGCAGGAAGCGCCAATGCGGAACCCTGCCCTCCTGCTCAAGGCGGGCGCGGTCGTCCTCTCCGAGCGCAAGCGCCGCGCGGTCATAGATCGGCGGGCGGCCCTGCTTCATCTGCAGCTTGCGCTTGAGTGAGAGCTCCTCGTCGGTTTCATAGCAGGGATACAAGCGGCCAGCCTGCCTGAGGCGCTCGGCCGCCGCCTCGTAGCGCTCCATCCGGTCCGACTGCCGCACCTGGAAATCCCAGTCCAGGCCCAGCCACAGCAGGTCCTTCTCGATCGCCTCGGCGAAGTCGGCCCGGCTGCGCTCGGTGTCCGTGTCGTCCATCCGAAGCAGGTAACGGCCGCCCGACTGCCGGGCGAAGAGCCAGTTGATGAGCGCGACGCGGGCATTGCCCACGTGCAGATGGCCCGTGGGGCTTGGCGCGAAGCGCAGAAGCACCTCAGTCATGGCGGCTAGTACTGGCCCTTGAAGGCGTTGGTAATGGGATAGCGACGGTCGCGGCCGAAGGCTCGCCGGGTGATCTTTACGCCCGGAGCCGCCTGCCGGCGCTTGTATTCTGCGTTCTCCAGCATCCGCCAGACCCGCCGGACCACCTCTTCCTCGTGGCCGCGCGCGACGATCTCGGACGTGCCCATCTCTTCCTCGATCAGGCATTCGAGAATATCGTCGAGCTCGTCGTAGGACGGCAGCGAATCCTGGTCCGTCTGATCCGGCTTAAGCTCCGCCGACGGCGCCTTGGTCAGAATGCGCTCGGGGATGACGCGCCCGGCCGGACCCAAAAGTCCGTCGCCGGCAACGCCGTTGGCCCCCTCGGCCTGATTGCGCCAGCGCGCGAGTGCGTAGACCGTCGTCTTGTAGACATCCTTCAGGACGTTGAAACCGCCCGCCATATCGCCGTAGAGCGTGGCGTAGCCTACCGACATCTCCGACTTGTTGCCCGTCGACAGCACCATGTGACCGAGCTTGTTGGAAATGGCCATCAGGATGATCCCGCGCGAGCGGGCCTGGATATTCTCCTCCGTCGTGTCCGCCTCGTGGCCCGTGAAGATCGGCGCCAGCATGTCGGCAAACGCGTCCATGGCCGGCTGGATTCCCACCTCGTCCAGATCGGCGCCCAGCAGCCGCGCGCATTCCGCGGCGTCGTCGAGGCTGTGTTGGCTGGTATAGGGCGACGGCATCATCACGCAGCGCGTCGCTTTCGCCCCCAGGGCGTCGACCGCCACGGCCGCGGAGAGCGCCGAATCGATGCCGCCAGAAAGCCCGACAATGACGCCAGGAAAGCCGTTCTTGCCAACGTAATCCCTGAGGCCAAGGACCAGGGCGCGGTAAACGCTTCCCAGGCCGGCGTCGACGGGCACGCGCTCGCTGTCTTCGCATTGCCAACCCTCGGCACCACGCCGCCAGTAGGTGAGCCCGAGGTGTTCCTCGAATGCCGGCAACTGCGCGGCGAGGCTGCAATCCGCGCCCAGAACGAACGACGCACCGTCGAACACGAGCTCGTCCTGGCCTCCCACCTGATTGACGTAGATGAGCGGCAGGCCGGATTCGGTGATCCGTCGGACCGCCACTTGTGTGCGCAGGTCGTGCTTGTCGCGCTCGTAGGGCGAGCCGTTGGACACGACCAGGATTTCCGCGCCGGACTCCTCAAGGCATTCGCTCACGTCTTCGGTCCAGAGGTCCTCGCAAAGCATGACGCCGAGGCGCACGCCGCGGAAGTTCATCGGGCCCGGCAATGGCCCCTGCGCGAAGACCCGTACTTCGTCGAAAACGCCGTAGTTCGGCAGGTTCCACTTGTAGCGCCGCGCCTGCACCTCGCCGCCGTCCAGCAGGAGCGCCGCGTTGTAAACCTTGCCCCGCAGCGGGTGACGCGCGTCGGTGTCTTCCAGCCAGGGGCAGCCGACGATGAGCCCCGGCCCGCCGTCGCCGGTCTCGGCGGCGAGGTCGCGAACGCCCTGCATGGCCGTATCGAGGAAAGCGCGCTTGAGAACCAGGTCTTCCGGCGGGTAGCCGGTGATGCAAAGTTCGCTCGCCACCACGAGATCCGCGCCGGCCTGCGCTGCTTGCGAACGCAGGGCCCGGAGCCTCTCGATATTTCCCGGCACGTCCCCGACGCGGGGATTGAACTGGGCCAAGGCGATTGTCAGGCCGTCGGACATGCCCGTTACTTACGCCGCACACCCGCCCCGGGCAAGGGCAGTCGCCGGCCCGGATGCGTGTTTTCCAGCGTGCGCCAATTCGCGCTCAGGCCCGGCAGCAGACCGCGCTTACGGCATGGCCTGCACAGCGATCCGGTTGAACGCGTAATCGCCGCCTTCGTTGCGGATCACGAGTCCGGCGAAGGAATCGTTGAACCCGCGATCGACGACATCGATCACCTGGCGACCGTCGACCGTGACCTGCATGCGCCCGCGACGGCTGCGCGTCCATACGATGTCGTGCCGCGCCCCGTCCGTCAGATCCGGGGCCCCTTCGCCGAATTCGATCGTGGAAACCGTCCCGCGCGAGGAGCGCTTGATCAGGCTGAGGCCGCCATCGGCAGCGCCCGGCTGATAGACCAGCCGGTAGCCGGCGACGGCATTGCCGCCCTGGTAGGGCCCGAAGGCGAGCACCTGCTGACCGCGCGTGTCCAGAGGCCGAACGGTCGTCGTCACGTGGATGGCGAAGGCATTGGCGAAGCCCACCGGAAGCACCGCCACAGCCGCCTCTACTTCCGGCTCGGCCTCTTCTTCGCGCCGGCCTTCATCGCCGGAATCGCCGTCGAGCGATTGCTTGATGATCTGGCCCAGAAGCTGGCCGACCGCCTCGCCCGTGCTGGATGTTCCGCTGGAGCGGGAGTCGTCCTCGCGGGCCGGCTCGCTGGGATAGAAAACAGTGCGCAGGCCCAGACTGCCGTCGACCCGAAAGCGGCCCGAACGCCGGTCCCAGGGCTCTGGCAGCCGGCGGCTCGCGGTCTGGTAGGTTTCGTCGTAGACCGTGTGGCTCCACGGCCAATCGTAGCGCTGCAGAACGTCGCGCATGTCCTGGATGAACCAGGGGTCTGCAAGGCGCTGCCGTTCCGCCTTGTCGAGCATGTCTTTCAATTCGTCGATCATCGCCTGCAGGCGCTCGTCGTCCTCCGCACCGCCGGAACTCTGCGCCACGACAGCAGCGGGCGTCCCAAACACCAGAAGCCCTGCTAGAACGATACTGCGAAGCAAACCCATCGTACCCTCCGCTTGGAAACCCTTCCTCCACTGGAAGGCTAGACCAAGCGCCGGTGTTCGCAAAGCGATGCTTCGCTTTTTCAGCTTAGCGGCGCAGCAGGAATTCGCGTCCGACTTTCACCCGGCTGACACCGTCGTATTCAACCACGTCGGCGGTCGCGTAGGTCTCCGACCACCGCTCTGGCAGATAGGAGCCCGTGCCGATCATGTCGATGGGCGCGCGCGCCTCGCTCATGAGCTTGCATTTGGCGGGGCCGAAGCCGGAGGAGACGACGATTTTCACTTGCTGAAAGCCTGCGTTATCAAGGGCCTCGCGCAGGGCCCAGATGGCCGCCGCGGACACGCCCGCGCCGACGAGGTAACGCAGTTCCTCGTCGTTGCGATAGCCGCGGATGGCGGTCGGGCAATTGCGCTCCAGTATGGCGTAGGAAGCCGCCGGATCGAGGCCCTCGAGGTAACGGCTGCCCGGCACGTCGAGGCGCATGGAGAGCCGTCCTTCCGCCGCCCTTTCCGGGAAGGCGCGACAGACCTCGAGCGCGTCCGTAAGCTCGCGCCCGAAATAGTCGATCAGCACCGTCATCGAATCGTCGGGAAAAACAGCGTCATAGAACTCTGCGGCTTTCAGGGTCGAGCCCGCATAGCCGATCAACGCATGCGGCATGGTGCCCTTGCCGCGCTCTGCCTCGAAGAAATGGGAGGTCGCGTCAGTGGCATTGCCGACGAATCCCACGGCGCCCACCTTGCGCCGGGCCCGCGCCGAGCCGACGCTGGCCGCATAGGCCATGAGCTCGGCCATTTCCGTGCCGGCGCAGTGCCGCGCATCCATCGCCAGAAAGGCCACCTGCGGCAGATCGGCGCACATGGTATAGGCGTTGTAGGCCGCCACGCAGGCCGGTCCCAGCTTTTGCAGCAGCAGGGTCTCGAGATCGACGAGATGGTAGAGGGACCCGGTGACGTAAATCAGCGGTTCGCCCGCGCCCACCCACTTGCCCTCTTCATAGCGCAGATCGACATCGAAAACCGTGTTGCGGGCCGCCGCAATTCCGTGCAGCCAGTCGAGCGCCAGGCGCGGAGCGGAGATCACGGGCCGGCGCATGAAGATGGCATAGGTGGCCTGCGTGTCGCCGAAACGGCCGACTACGGATTTCGTCCGGCTGAAGTAGACGTCGGTCCAGTCGGAAATGTCCGCATCGCTGGACGGCCAGCCCGAGAAATTGCCGTCTATCTTGCTGCCGTCGGCCGCCATGAGACGATGGCTTTCTCTTTATTTCGGTAACGGGACCCGGCTGCGGCGGCCTTACTGCGCCGCGGCGATCTTCTGCTCTTCGGCCTGCCGCGCCTTGCGCTCGGCCTTGAGCTCCTCGGCGACGAGGAAGGCCAGCTCCAGCGCCTGGTTGGCGTTCAGACGAGGGTCGCAGTGCGTATGATAGCGGTCTCCCAAACGCTCCTCGTCGATCTGCTGTGCGCCGCCGAGGCACTCGGTGACGTCCTGGCCGGTCATCTCGAAGTGCACGCCGCCCGCGTAGGAGCCTTCTGCCCGGTGCACTGCAAATACCTCGCGCACTTCCGTCAGAATTCGGTCGAAGGGACGGGTTTTGAAACCGGTCGCCGACTTCACCGTGTTGCCGTGCATGGGGTCGCAGGACCAGATGACCTGCCGGCCCTCGCGCTGAACCGCGCGGACCAGCGCAGGCAGCCGTTCCGACACCTTACCGGCGCCCATACGCGAGATCAGCGTGATGCGGCCCGGCTCGTTCTTGGGGTTGAGCACGTCGAGCAGCTGCAGCAACTCCGAAGGCTCCATGGACGGACCGCACTTCAAGCCGATCGGATTCTCCACGCCGCGCAGAAACTCGACATGCGCCTCGTCGATGTTGCGCGTGCGGTCGCCGATCCACAGGAAATGCGCCGAGCAGTCGTAGGCGCGTCCGGTCAGGCTGTCGACGCGGGTGAGCGCCTCCTCGTACGGCAGAAGCAAGGCCTCGTGGCTGGTGTAGAACTCGGTCTCACGCATCTGTGGCACGTTATCGGCCGTCAGCCCGCAGGCCTCCATGAACGCCAAGGTCTCGTCGATGCGCTGGGCCAGTTCCTCGTACCGCGCGCCCTGGCTGCTGTCGGCGACGAATTCCAGGTTCCAGCGGTGAACCTTGTGAAGGTCGGCAAGCCCGCCCTGTGCGAATGCCCGCAACAGGTTCAGCGTCGCGGCCGCCTGATTGTAGGCGCGCAGCATCCGGTGCGGATCGGGCACCCGCGCGCCTTCGTTGAACTCGATACCGTTGACGATGTCGCCCCGGTAGGACGGAAGCTCGATATCATTCTGGGATTCCGTGGGCGCCGAGCGCGGCTTGGCGAACTGGCCGGCCATCCGACCGACCTTGACCACCGGGCAGGCCGCACCGAAGGTCAGGACCACCGCCATCTGCAGCAGAACCTTGAATGTGTCGCGGATGTTGTTGGCATTGAATTCGGCAAAGCTCTCCGCGCAGTCGCCGCCTTGCAGCAGAAAGGCGCGCCCGTCGGTGACTTCCGCCAAATCCTCGCGCAGCTTCCGCGCCTCGCCCGCGAAAACCAGCGGCGGGTAGGCGCCAAGCGTCTCCTCGACCTCCTTGAGGGCCTGCTTGTCCGGGTAGTCCGGCACCTGCTGGATCGGCTTCGCGCGCCAGCTATCGCGTGTCCACTTCGCCGTCATGACGCATCTCGCTCAAAAAATCGCCTAGACCCCGGGTTTTAGCGGCATAGACGCCGCATTTCCACCCTCAATAATCCAAAGCGGCAAAGCCGCCCCACTACCGCGGCACGGTGAGCGCCCCGCAGTCTCTTTACAAAGGTCAGTGCTGGCACTTGCCCGCGGAGGCTCAGCTGTCGGCCAGAACCCGCGTCATCTCGAACAGCCGACGTCTGACGTCGCTGTCGCTGATCCGGAAATAGTTCCGGACAAGGGCTGTTGCCTCGCGCTTGGCCATCGGATTGAGACTGGGATCGTAGTCTACAGGCTCGACCGCGCCGGTCTTATCGCGCGGGCGCCTGACGATTTCGTCCGGCAGTTCCTCGAAGAAGAAGCTGATCGGCACTTCCAACGCCTCGGCCATATCATAGAGGCGGCTGGCGCTGACACGATTTGTGCCGTGCTCGTATTTTTGAATCTGCTGGAACGTCAATCCAATGGCTTTTCCAAGTTGCTCCTGACTCATGCCCAACAACTGCCGCCGCATGCGAATACGGCTGCCCACGTGGACATCCACCGCATTCGGGGCTTCCTTCTGCCCCGCGGCACGTGCGGTCGTTCCCGACATTTCCCTTCCTTTCAATCTCGCTGTGGCATTTCGAGGGTCCGCTAACCCCAGCGCTTATTCCACTCTTGTCTAAAGCGAGACTTTGGCACCGGATCCTTCCGGCCGACTCGCGGTTGGGTCGACAGAGCGTTTATCGGACCTTTATACAACGTTCGCAGGTTTCTTTGCAGCAAATTCAACCCGTGCGACGGGCCGCGAGAAGTTTTTTGCACCGCGCCGGAACATCGCGGAATAGTGAACTGTTTACAAACGCATGGCATATCCGGATTCGCGGCATCGGCGGGAAAGCTAGTGCTAGCTTAAGAGTTGGTTAGTCGCAAAACTGTATGCCGTCGGCGCGTCGTGCCCGCCAAGGCCCGCTGCTCTAAGGACCTTGCAGGCGCCAGGATGCGAAAACAGAGCCACAGATTCACCTCTGGCTTGGGGGATCACCGTGAACGCTTGGCAGGCATTCGTCGACCACGCAGGCAACTGGATGCCGGCGTCGCAGAGCGACGGCGGCGGCACATGGGATACGCGCAACCGTGCTCGTCTCGATGTCTTTGAACGGGCGATCCGCCAGACGGGATCGATCGAAATCATAGGCGAACCCACGGAAAAGCGCATCACGCTGCGCTTCGACTGCACGAGCGTTTCGGAGTTCGCCGTATCGCGCGCCCGCGCGATACTGGTGGAAAGCGGGGCCGAGAACATTGCATTCGATTATTATCTCTGCGGCGCACGAAAGGAGCGTTTTACTGACGCCCTCGACGCCTCCCGGCGTCTGCGGCGCTTGTGGCAGATAAGCGATGCGCTGCTGCAACCCCCGAGCGTCGTCTGCAAGGCCAGCGACCCTGACGAACTTCGCAGGTCCAGCGATCCGGCAATACGCGAGCTCGCCTGTCTCCTCGACCTCTGGGATGCAAAGGCCGGCGTGTTGGATGCCGAGGTCGTGCCTTTATTGCGGCACCTCGATCTGCTGGACAGAACGCTGTTGATGGAGCGCGCGGACGAAAGCCGCCGCCCGGTTTTTACATTCATTGGCGAAGGGTTCACGCTCTATGGCGACGACTGGCCGAAATACGCCGTCGGCCGCCCGGTGGAGGACCAGCCGGACCCGGTGTATGGCCGCTGGGCGGCGAAGACCTTCGAGGTGATGATGGCCAGCGGCCTTCCCCAGTTCGAGGAGGTTGCCGCGCTCATCCGCACGCCCAAGGGTTGGCCGCGCGCGAGGCAATACAAATGCCTGCGGCTGCTATGGCATTCCGAGACGGGCGAGCCGGTGATGAGCAGCACCTCCATGCTCGCCCGGGACGCGCACGTACAGCTTGTTTCCTAGAGCTATTCGGCCGCCTTCTTGCCGGCGGTGGACACAGGCTCGCGCATGGTCACGAACTCCTCCGCCGCGGTCGGGTGAATGCCGACGGTCGCGTCGAAATCCTCCTTGCTGGCGCCCATCTTCACGGCGATGCCTACGCCCTGGATTATTTCGGGCGCGTCGAGGCCGACCATATGGGCGCCCAGCACCCGGCGGCTGGAGGCGTCCACGACGAGCTTCATCATCGTCTTTTCCTCGCGGCCGGACAGCGTGTGCTTCATCGGTCGAAAGCTGGAGCGATAGATTTCCAGCACATGACCGGCCTTCTCCGCTTCCTCCTGGGTCATGCCGACCACGGAGACCGGGGGTTGGCTGAAGACGGCATGGGGAACATTGCGGTGATCGAGCGCCCGCTCCTTGCCCTTGAAGGCGGTGTCGACGAAGGCCATGGCCTCCTCGATCGCGACCGGGGTGAGGTTCAATCGGTTGGTGATGTCGCCAATGGCGAAGATGTGCGGCTGGCTCGTGCGCGAGAATGCATCCACCGCGATCGCGCCGTCCTCGCCGCATTCGACGCCGGCGGCATCGAGGCCGAGCTTGGATGTATTGGGCGCCCGCCCTGTCGCGAACATGACGGCGTCCGCCTCCAAGGCCGTGCCGTCGGTGAGCCGCACGTCGATTGCGCCGGCGGCATTGCGGGACAGCGCTTCGATGTTGACGCCAGTGCGCAGGTCGATGCCCTTCTTGCGCAATTCATCCTGGAGTGTCCGTCGCACATCCCCATCGAAGCCGCGCAGGATGGGGTCTCTGCGATAGACCTGCGTCACCTGGCTTCCGAGCCCGTTGAAGATGCCCGCGAACTCCACGGCGATATATCCGCCCCCCAGGATAACGATGCGCTCTGGCAACCGGTCCAGATGAAAGGCTTCGTTCGACGTAAAGCCGAGCTCGTTGCCGGGGATGTCCGGAACGCTCGCGTGTCCGCCCGCCGCCACCAGGATTTTCTCCGCCGTTATGCGGCGTCCGGCAACGTCGAGAGTATTGGGGTCGACGAAGGTGGCGCGGCCGTCGATCGCCTCCACACCGGCATCGGCCAGCAGCTTCTTATAGACGCCCTCCAGGCGGTTGATTTCCTTGTCCTTGTTGGCGATGAGCTTCGGCCAGTCGAAGCGCGGCTCGGCCACGTCCCAGCCGTATCCGGCGGCGTCCTCGAAATCCTCCTTGAAGTGCGCGGCATAGACGAGGAGCTTTTTCGGCACACAGCCACGGATAACGCAGGTGCCGCCGTAGCGGTCTTCCTCCGCCAGACCGACCCGCGCGCCGGTGGCCGCCGCCATGCGCGCCCCACGCACGCCGCCGGAGCCGCCGCCGATCACGAAGAGATCGTAGTCGTAGTTCGCCATTTTCGTATCTCCGTCGGAATTTCCGCCACCAGAGCCTTATGCCGTCCGCTCAACGCCAGATGGGCGTGGGCTGCGAATATTTGAATGCCGGTGGCCGGTCACGTCTTTGTGCGCCGATGTCCGTTTTGCAAAACAAGCCGAGCGATCAGGCGGGCTCCGGTCCGACGCGAACGATCGTCTTGCCGCGGTTCTCACCAGCCAGCATCCGCACGAGCGCAACCGGGGCCTGCTCCAAGCCGTCGGTGATGTCCTCGCGATAGGCCAGCCGGCCCTCGCGCAACCAAATGCCAAGGCGCCGCACGGATTCCTCGAGCCTGTCGAAGTGATCCAGGACCAGGAAGCCCTCCATGCGCGCGCGATTGATCAGCAATTGACGGTTCGGGCGCGGCCCGGTTTCGTGACCTTCAATGCCGATGGTCCCGCAGACGACGATCCGAGCGCCGATATTGATGTGATCCATGACGGCGTCGGCAATCGGCCCGCCGGTGTTGTCGAAGAAAACGTCGACGCCCTCCGGGGCAGCCTCGGCCACAGCCGCGGAAAGGTCGCCGGACCCGCGGTAATCGATCGCTGCATCGAAGCCGAACTCGTCCAGGCAGGCACGGCGTTTCTCCTCACCGCCGGCGATGCCGACAGCGCGACAGCCCAGGATCTTGGCCACCTGCCCCACCACGGAGCCAACCGCACCGGCGGCGGTGGACACGACGACCGTCTCGCCTTCGCGCGGCCGCCCGACCTCGGTTAAGCCCAGGTAACCGGTCAACCCCGTCATGCCGAGAATGTGCAGGGAGGCCGTGAGCGGCGCGACGCCCGGTGCGATCTTGCGGTCGATGTCACTGCCGTCGCTGATCGCCCACTCCTGCCAGCCCTGCCGACCCAGCACGATATCGCCGGGCGCATAGCCGTCATGATGGGAGACGACGACCTCGCCGACGGTAAATCCAGGCATCACCGCACCCAGCGGAACGGGCTCGCGGTAGTTGGGCGCATCGGCGATCCAGCCCCGCATCGCGGGATCCAGAGAGAGGTAGACAACGCGAATCAGCAATTCGCCGTCCGCCGGTTCGCCGCGCGGCACGTCTTCGAGGCGGAACAGCGCCTCGCTCACGCCCTGCGTGGGGCGTGCGTCGAGGACGATGCACCGATTTGTGCCGCTCACTCGGCCGCCTGCTGGCGGGCGGCGCGCACGCGCTCCAGCAACTTGTCGATCTTGCCGGTGGCGCGATCCAACTGCCGCGACAGCTTGTCGACCTGTGAACGCGCGGATTCCAGCCGGCCGGCGATCTCCTCAAGCTCGAGCTCGATGGAGCGTTCTTGCGGGCCTTTGCCGCTGCCCTCGAGCAGCCATGCAACACTTACGTTCAGTATCCCGGCCAGCATCAGCAGCTTGTTCGCCCGCGGTTCGCGCTGATCGCCTTCCCAGGCGGAAACGGACTGCGATTTCACGCCGAGCCGATTGGCCACCTGCGTGGCAGAGAGCCCGCTTTGCTCCCGGGCCCACTTCAGTCTTTCGCCAAGCGTTGCCGGCTTCCTTTGGTTAGCCATGATCGCTCCTCGTCGGCCATATACCCGAAAGCGCGCGCATCTGCCGCCGCGGATGATCGCGCAGGCCATCGGGTCGTCGAGTGTGTGCTGTCCCCATCGGGGGCTGGTCGCATGCTATGCGATCCGACCGCCCATGACCAGAGCGCGGACGCCCGCCAACAGGACAACGCACCTGCAGGCGGGCGCCGGTCTCGCCTCGATCGGCGATGGGCAGATTTGGGCGCTTAGACCTCGCCCATGCACATGTATTTGATCTCGAGGAAGTCCTCGATGCCGTATTTCGAGCCCTCGCGGCCAATACCGGATTCCTTGACGCCGCCGAAGGGCGCAACCTCGGTGGAGATGATGCCGGTATTGATGCCGATGATGCCGTATTCCAGCGCCTCGCCGACGCGCCAGATGCGGCTCATGTCTCGGGCGTAGAAGTAGGCGGCCAGACCAAAGGGCGTGTCGTTGGCCATGCGGACGGCCTCGTCCTCGTCCTTGAAACGGAAGAGCGGCGCGACGGGGCCGAAGGTCTCCTCGTTGGTCACCTTCATCTCCGTGGTGACGTCGGTCAGCACGGTGGGCTGATAGAAGGTGCCGCCCAGCTTGTGCTCGCCGCCGCCCGCGGCGACCTTGGCGCCCTTGGAGACTGCGTCATCCACGTGCTCCCTGACCTTGTTCAGGCCCTGTTCGTCGATCAGCGGGCCGAGGTTGACGCCTTCGTCGAGCCCGAAGCCGACGTTCATGCCGTTGACTCGCTCGGTCAGCTTCTTTGCGAACTCGTCGTAGACCTTTTCGTGCACCAGGATGCGGTTGGCGCACACACACGTCTGACCCGTGTTGCGGAACTTGCACATCATGGCGCCGTCGACCGCCGCGTCCAGGTCAGCATCGTCAAAGACGATGAACGGCGCGTTGCCGCCGAGCTCCAGCGAGACCTTCTTCACCGTGCTCGCGCACTGCTCCATCAGCAGCTTGCCGACCTCGGTCGAGCCGGTGAAGGAGAGCTTGCGGACCGTCGGATTGGACGTCATCTCGCCGCCGATCTCCTTGGAGCTGCCGGTGACGATATTGATCACGCCCTTCGGGAAACCGGCGCGCTCGGCAAGCTCGGCCAGGGCCAGCGCCGAGTAGGGCGTCTGCCCTGCCGGCTTGATCACCACCGGGCAGCCGGCGGCCAGCGCCGGGGCGCATTTGCGCGTGATCATGGCGTTGGGAAAGTTCCACGGTGTGATCGCGGCGACAACACCGATGGGCTGCTTTTCCACGACGATGCGCTTGTCGGCCTGATGCGGCGGAATGATATCGCCATAGATGCGCTTTCCTTCCTCGGCGAACCACTCGATGAAGGACCTGCCATAGGCGATCTCGCCTTTGGATTCGGCCAACGGCTTGCCCTGCTCGAGGGTCATGAGAACAGCCAGGTCTTCCTGGTTCTCCATGCAGAGGTTGAACCACTTGCGCAGGATATTGGCGCGCTCCTTGGCCGTCTTCTCGCGCCATTCGGGCCAGGCGCGGTTGGCCGCCTCGATGGCGCGGCGGGTCTCATCCGCGCCCATCTTCGGTATGGTGCCAAGCACCTCTCCGGTCGCGGGATTGGTGACCTCGATCGTTTCGCCGCTGTCGGCGTCGGCCCAGCTCCCGTCGATATAGGCCTGCTGACGGAAAAGCTTGGAATCGTTGAGGTTCGGCGCGCCGTTGGCTGCGGCCGCTTGTGTCTGTGCTGACATGCGGAAGTCCTCCGAATGAGAATATGGCTTGTCGTCCGGTCGTCCGGCCGGTTGCGCGGAGTATAGACCTACCTTCAGGGTAAAAGAAGAGCAGGCACTGTCGTCTGTGCGCAAGCCGGTGCGCGGACGCGCGCTCACGATCTTCATGAGAGTAAAACGCGCGGAAGGGCAAATGAGTTCGCTCAGAAAACCAACGATCCGCACAGCGGTGGATTTCATCCATTCGCTTCGCCTGGACGAGATTCCGCAAGGCGCGCTGGGGGCGGCCAGGCGTTCGCTCGCCGATACCATCGCCGTGGGCGCTGCCGGCCTGCGCACCGCGAACAGCCGCATCGTCAGGGATTTTGCGGCGGAGCATCATGCGACAACGGGCCGCGGCGCGCGAACGCTGTTCGACGGCCGGCGGCTCGCGCCTGCGGGCGCGGCCATGGCCGGGGCCGCGACCATCGACAGTTTCGACGCCCACGACGGGCAGCGAGAGACCAAAGGCCACGCCGGCGTCGTGGTGCTGCCGGCGCTGCTCGCATTCGCCGACGAGATCTCCCGGGGCGACGGCCGCGAATTCCTGACCCGCTTCGTGCTGGGCTACGAAATCGCGGTGCGCGCCGGCATTGCCCTGCACGCGACGGTCAGCGACTACCATACCTCCGGCGCGTGGAACGCTTTGGGCGCAGCGGCGATCGGCGCGCGGGCGATGCACCTTTCGGGCGATGAGACGCGCCATGCCCTCGGCATCGCAGAGTATTACGGCCCACGCAGCCAGATGATGCGCGTCATCGACAGCCCCAGCATGCTGAAGGACGGCGCGACCCTGGGCGCCTATGCCGGCGTGAGCGCCGCCTTCTTGGCCGAGGCCGGCTTCACCGGCGCCCCGGCGATCACCGTCGAGGCCCCGGAAGTCGCATCCATCTGGGGCGACCTGGGCCAGCGCTGGCGCATGGAGGAGCAATACCTCAAGCCCTACCCGGTCTGCCGCTGGGCACAGCCGGCCATCCGCGCGGCGCTGTCTCTGCAGGACGAAATCGCGGGACGCGCCATCGAGCGCCTGCGCGTGGTCACCTTCCACGAGGCCACGCGCCTTGCCGCAAGCGCGCCGGCAAACACCGAGGAGGCGCAGTACGCCCTGCCCTTCCCGGTGGCCGCAGCGCTTGTCCACGGCCGCGTCGGCGCCGAGGAGATCGACGGCGAGGGCTTGCGCAATCCGGAGGTGCTGGCGCTGGCCAAGACGGTGGAGCTCGTGGAGGAAGCGGCCTACAACGCGCGCTTCCCGGCCGAGCGCCTGGCCCACGTCGAGGTCACGCTCGCCGACGGCGCGGTCCTCGCCAGCAGGACGCTGGCCGCCCACGGCGATCCGGAAAATCCGCTGAGCGAGGGCGAGTTGTCGGAAAAGGTGCGCCTTTTCGCCGAGCCGATCCTGGGCTCGGCGCGCGCCGGGCGCATTCTCGAAGCCTGCGAGGCCTTGCCGGAGGATGCCGCCTACAGGGCATTGATCGAGGACGTGCTCTCCCCCGCCTGATTTCTGGACGCGCGTCGCGCAGGAAGTCAGCCGGCGCCGGCGTAGACGCCCTCCGCATGAGCGAATTGCGCCTCGTAATGCTGCTTTTGCAGTTGCGCGGCGGTCAGCGTGTTGCGCATCAGGATGGAGACCGTGGCTGGGCCGACCCCGCCGGGCACGGGAGTGATCCAGCCTGCCACCTCCCGGCAGGAATCGTAGTCGGCATCGCCCACCACGGAGGTGCTGCCATCCGCGTTCTCGACCTGGTTGATGCCGATGTCGATCACGGCGGCGCCGGGTTTCACCATATTGCCGGTGATCAGGCGCGGCTTGCCGACGGCCACGAAGATGGCATCGGCCTGACGCGAGTGGACGGAGAGATTGCGCGTCATGTGGTGGCAGACCGTGACGGTGGCGCCCTCGCTCATCAGCAGGAAGGCGATGGGCTTGCCGACGATCTCGGAATGGCCGACGACCACCACCTCCAGACCCGGCAGCTTTAGGCCCGTGGTCTTCAACATCTCGACCGCCGCCACCGCCGTACAGGGGCCGAGCTGAAGCTCGTTGTAAACGATGTTGCCGATAGAAGCGGGATGCATGCCTTCCACGTCCTTCAGCGGGTGGATGGCGCTTTGCAGCTCCTTGATGTTGAGGTGGCCCGGAACCGGGCGCTGTATGATCACTCCGGTGACGCGCGGATCGGCGTTGAGCGCCGAGATCGTGGCCAGCATCTCCTGGCGGCTGACATCGGCGGGGTAGAAGCGCTCCTCGAAGTCGATGCCGATCTTCTCGGCCACACGGCGCTGGTTGCGGATGTAGAGCATCACCGGCTCGGCATCGCCGACCGCGATGGAGACGAGCTTCGGCTGCCAGCCGGCGCCCTTCAGCTGGTTGACCCCGGCCTGCACGGCCGTCCGGATGTCCAAGGCCACCGCACGCCCGTCGATTATCTTGTGGTCGCGCTCGTTCGGCTTGTCCGCCTGCTGCGCCATTCGCTGGACTGGCCCACCGCCCGCCACCGGGGCCGGGGGGCCGAGTCGAAGGTGTGGGAGGAGACACCGGTCACCGCCTGGCGCCGCTGGCTCGCCGCGGAGCCGGCCGAGCCCTGGCTCACCTATCTCAACTTCCAGGCCAACCACTTCCCCTACGAGGTCCCCCGGGAGGCGCCGCGGCCGTTCGCCCCCCATCGCCTCGACTTTCCGGCATCGTTCCTCTCCTATCCGCGGGAGCGGGTCCCGACGATGCTGAACCGGTTCTACAACGCCTTACGCTACACGGATCACTGGCTCGGCGAGGTGGTGGCGGAGCTCGACCGCCGGGGCGTCTGGGAGCGCACCGTCCTGGTGGTGGTCTCCGACCACGGCGAGGCGTTCTACGAGCACGCCCAGCCGACCCACGGCACAGCGCTCTACGAGGAGC
>JAWVYK010000009.1:0-24834 GCA_033722755.1 Rhodovibrionaceae bacterium
CTCCTCGATAAGGCCGGCGCCAAGGTGGACAAGTCGAGCGGCGTCGTCCGTTTCGACCGCGATCTCGTGCTGGAACTGGTCGCCAAGGCGCCCAGCGAGGTCACGCTCACGCCGCGCAACCCGGATCACGCGGTTACCCTGGGCGCCGACCATATCAACTTCGGCCTCGTCGCCGGCCCGCCGAACGTGCACGACCGCGAGCAGGGCCGCCGATCGGGCAATTACGAGGACTATTGCAAGCTGCTCAAGCTGGCCCAGTCGTTCAACATCATCCACGTCATCGGCAACCAGCCGACGCCGCCCGTGGAACTGCCGGCAGAAACGCGCCACCTGGACTGCTACCTGGCCAACGTCACCTACACGGACCGCGTCTACCACTGCAGCGCCATCGGCCGCGACCGGGCGCTCGACGGCATTGACATCGCCGCCATCTCGCGGGGGCTGACGCGCGAGGACATGATCGCCTCGCCCAGCGTGCTGACGATCATTTCCGTGAACTCGCCGCGACGTGTGGACGGCGCCATGGCCGAGGGCCTGATCACCATGTCCGAGTGGGGCCAGTGCGTGGTAGTGACGCCGTTCACGCTGATGGGCGCGATGACGCCCGTGACTCTGCCGGCGGCGCTCACCCAGCAGAACGCCGAGGCGCTGGCCGGCATCGCGCTCACCCAGGTGGTGCGTCCAGGGTCGCCGGTGGTCTACGGCGCCTTTACCTCCAACGTTGACATGAAATCCGGGGCGCCGGCCTTCGGCACGCCGGAAAATGCCAAGGCGACACTGGCCGCCGGGCAGTTGGCGCGGCGCTACGACTTGCCCTACCGGGCGAGCAACGCCAACGCCTCGAATGCAGTGGACGCGCAGGCGGCTTACGAATCGCAGATGGCGATCTGGTCTTCCGTAATGGGCCACGCCAACCTGGTCTATCACGGCGCCGGCTGGATGGAGGGCGGACTGACGGCGTCCTTCGAGAAGCTGGTGCTGGATGCCGAGATGCTGCAGATGATGGCCGAGACGCTGAAGCCGATCGAAGTTAACGATGACACCCTTGGCTTCGACGCCATCCGCGAGGTCCAGCCCGGCGGGCACTTCTTCGGCGCGACGCATACGATGGAGCGTTACGAAACCGCGTTCTACGCACCGATGCTGGCCGATTGGCGCAACTACGAAACCTGGGAGGAGGCCGGCGGACACACCGCCGACGAGCGGGCGACGGCTATCTGGAAGCAGTTGCTTCAGACCTACGAGCAACCGGCAATGGACACCTCCGTGACGGAGGCGCTCGACGCCTTCGTGGCCAAGCGCAAGGAAGAGCTTTCCAACCAGGCCGCCTAGCCTGACGGGGGCGGCTCGCGCGTCTCCGGCTCGTCGGCATGCGTTTCGGGCACGCGCCGGTCCAGCTCGGCCGAGGCTCCGGCCGGCGGAACCATGGCAAAGTGCGTGCGCTCCTTCGGCGCCAGCGCCGCGCGCCGGGTCACGCGCCAGACAGCGTAGCCCGCCAATATCACCAGCATCCCGGCGATGTAGAAGAACAGACCCCCGGGGCCGAACGCGCCCATGATCGCCGCGGCGATGATCGGACCCGCCGTGGCGCCCAGGCCGTTGGCCAGCAGCAGGCCGCTGGACAGTCGGATGAGATCGCGCGGTTGCGCGAAGTCGTTGGCGTGGGCCATGCACAGCGAATAGATCGGCAGGCCGAGCGCGCCGAAGGCGGCGATGGCGACGATCAGTGTCCAGAGGCTGCCGCCCGATACGAGGGCGACGATCACCGCCGCCGCCGCGCCTGCGATGCTGGTTCCCGTGATCACGAAACGGCGGTCGATGCGGTCCGACAGGATGCCCAGCGGATACTGCATGGCCATGCTGCCCAGGGTGCCGACGCTCATCAGCAGCGACACGCCGGTCGCGTCCAGCCCGACCTCGGCGCCGAACACCGGACCCATCGCCCAGAACGCCCCGAAGGCCAAGCCCGTCATCGCGGCGCCGGCCACGCCCAGCGGTGAGATTTCCACAAGGCGCAGGAAGGACATTCCCGACATCTCGGGCGCGCGCGGCGCGGGCGAGGGGATCATGGTGACCGGCACCAGTGAGATCGACACCAGGATCGACACCAGCAGGAAGAGCTCGAAGCTTCGCGGATCGCCCAGGTTGAGCAGCAGCGGGCCGAGCGCCACGGCCCCGAAGTTGGTTACCTGGTAGAGCGAGAGCACCTGACCGCGGTTCGTGTTGTCGGCCCGGTCGTTCAGCCAGCTTTCCATGACCATGTAGAGGCCGGCGAAGCAGAAACCCGTGACGACGCGCATCAAGCCCCAGGTGATCGGCGAGATGAACAGCACGTGCGCCAGCACCACGCCCGAGGAAACCGAGGCCAGACCCGCGAAGACCCGAATGTGACCGACAGCCAGGATCAGCCGCGGCCCGAACCAGGAGCCGAGCACGAAGCCGGCGAAATAGGCCGCCATGACGAAGCCCGTCACCTCGGTCGGGAAAGCCTCGCGTGCAGCGCGCAGGGAAAGCAGCGTGCCCTGCAGCGAATTGCCCATCAGCAGCAGCGCGATCGACGCCAGAAGCGCGGAGATCGAAAACAAGGTTTTAATCAAGGGGCCCCCGCTGCGGTGTCGCACGGTGTGTCATTTGGCACGCGATATTCGGGCGGCCGGGGCCGCGCGGTCAAGCCGCTGCGGGCGGTGCCGCCCGTGGGTGGAGCGCGACGGTCGAAACTGGACGCGCGCCCCTGCAATCGGTTATCCGAAAAGGTATGAGCCCTGCCATACCTGACTACGGCGAGATCGAGGCGCGCCTGGCCCGCGACGGGCTGCTGGCGCGCGGCGGGTTTCTCCCGGACGGGGCGGGCGACCGCGATTTGCCGCGACTTGCTGGCGACAGGCCGACCGCCGCCATCGTCATGGTGGGCAACGCCGGCCCAGACATGTGGGAGAGCTTTGCCCGCTCCCAGGAACACAACGAGCGCCAGCCGCACGCCCTGGACCGCTGGAGCCGCCGGGTTCTGAGCCGGGCCGCGCGCGAGTTGGGCGCGGAGGCCCGCTTCCCTTTCGAGGGCCCGCCCTACCTGCCGTTCCTGGCCTGGGCCAAGCGGGCGGAGGCTGTCTTCACCTCGCCGCTGGGCATGCTGATTCACCCCGATTACGGGCTCTGGCATGCCTATCGCGGTGCCTTGCTCTTCGCGGACGCGCCGAGCGGCCTTCCGCACAAGGCGGAGCGCGCGCACCCGTGCGAAAGCTGTCGCGGCCGGCCCTGTCTCTCGGCCTGTCCGGTGGACGCCTTCGACGGCGCCGAGCGCGGTGCCGTGAAACCGGCCGATTACGATGTCGCAGCGTGCAAGGGGCACATTGGCGCGCCCGAGGGCCGCGCCTGCCTGTCCCAAGGCTGCGCCGCCCGCCGGGCCTGTCCGGTGGGTCCGGCCTGGCGCTACGAGCCTGCGCAGGCGGAATGGCACATGCGCGCCTTTCTCGGAGCCAGCGGGAGCCGCGCCCGCATGGCCGGCAGTTGAGCGGAGGGCACGCGCACAGGATGGACAGCGGCGGCAAAGGCAAGGTTCTTCTGGTGCAGCACATGCCAGGCAAGCGCGACGACCGCGTGTCGGCCTGGCTGGCGGCAGCGGGATACGAGCTCGACTGGCGACTGCGGCCGGAGGGCGAGCCCTTGCCTGCGCCGGAGGAGGGCCACGCCGCCTGCGTCGTCTATGGCGGCGCGCAAAGCGCCAACGACCCGGCGGACGAAAAACCCTTCATCTCCGAGGTCCTGGACTGGATTCCGCGCTGGGTGGAGAGCGAGCGGCCTTTTCTGGGGCTCTGCCTGGGCGCGCAGCTTCTCGCCAAGGCGCACGGCGCGCCCGTTGCGCCGCATCCCGAGGGCCTGCATGAGATCGGCTACGTACCGGTCGAGCCGACGGAGGCGGGCCGCGATTTCATGGCCGCGCCCATGCACGTCTACCACTGGCACAACGAAGGTTTCGACGTGCCTGCCGGTGCCGAGTTGCTGGCGGAAGGCCCGACCTTCCCGAACCAGGCCTTCCGGCTGAACATGCGGACCTACGGCCTGCAGTTCCATCCCGAGACGACGCCGACGATTTTTTCCCGCTGGATGGCGGAGGCCGGGCATCTTCTGGAAAAGCCGGGCGCGCACCCGCGGGAGCGGCAATTCACCGACGCCGCCGCCCACGACGCGCCTTTGGCCGACTGGCTGGACGGCTTCATGCGCCGCTGGCTGGGAGGCGATGGCGGAGAGAACAGCGCATGAGCCGTCGGTTCGACAGCATACCCATTATCGACGTCGACCGGCTGTTCGACGGCCAGGGCGCGGCGCGCGATGCGGTGGATGCCGAGATCGGCCGGGCCTGCGAGGAGATTGGGTTTCTGGTGATCGCCGGCCGGTCGCTTGCGCCTTTGAGCGCGCGCGAACGCATCGCCGATCTGCTGCGCTTTTTCGATCTCTCCGAGGCCGAGCGCCGGCCGCTGGCCCGTCAGCGCTACGTGGCGGAGAACGCCAACATCTACCGCGGCTATTTCCCGGTGATGAACGGCGAGCGCACCTTCAAGGAAGGCATCGACATCGGCCCGGAGTTCGCCGAGGGCGATCCACGCTACCCGGTCAGCGATCCGCTGGTCGAGCGCAACATCTGGCCCGAAGAGACCCGGCTGCCCGGCTGGCGGCGGGAGGTCGTGGCCTACTACGCCGACATGGAGGCGCTGGGTGCGCGGCTGATGCAATCGCTGGCGCGCCATCTCGGCCTGGCGGAGGACTGGTTCGCCCCGGCATTCGAGGGCTCCAACTCGACGCTGCGCCTGCTGCACTATCCGGTGCGGACCCCGCGCTCGCTGGAGGGCGTCGACGAATCCGAGGCCTTCGTGGATACGCCGGCCGGACGCGCCGCGCTGATCGCCGGCGCGCACGTGGATTCAGGGAACCTGACGATCCTGCACCAGGACGGCGTGGGCGGCCTGCAAGCGCAGAACGCCGCGGGCGAATGGGTGGATGTGCCGCCGCTTCCCGGCAGCTTCGTCGTCAATCTCGGCGGCGCCCTGCAGCGCTGGACCAACGACTGGCTGAAGGCGACCACGCACCGCGTGATCGGCCGCACGCAGGAGCGCTACTCCGTGCCGTTTTTCTTCGAGCCAGCCGTAGACGCGGAGATTGCCTGCGTGCCGACCTGCGGCGCGCCGCGTTATGCGCCTGTGCGTTATGGCGATCACGTCACGCAGGCGATGCAGCGCTTCGTCGAGACCCGCGGCGTCGCCGTGGGCTAGCTATCGACGTGGGGGCGGGCTCGTCCGGCTGATCCTTCGAGACGCTCGGCTTCGCCGCGTTCCTCAGGATGACGGCGGGGAAACGAAACCTCACCCTGAGGAGGCTGCGCCAGCAACCGTCTCGAAGGCTGAGGAACCGTATCAGTGCCGGTTCAATGGAAAGGCGGTGGCGCGTCTTTATGCCGCCTCGCGGTTTTCCGACCAATGTGAGGTGAGCGGCAGGACCTCCTCGGCGCGCTCGCCGAGTTCGTTCTCCAGCAGCTGGCGGTAGAGCGCTTCCTCCTCGCTGCGGCTGTCGGCGCATGATGGGATTTCGCCGCGGCGCGCGGCCTGATGCGCCCAATCGGCCAGATAGTCGGCGAAGCCGGAGCCCTCGTCGAACTGCTCCTTGCCGCGCCACACGATCTCGGCGGGCAGCAGGTCCTCGAAGGCCTTGCGCAGCACCCACTTCTCGCCGTCGCAGCCCTGCTCGGGCCGCTGCTTGAGGGTGGCGGGAACCTCCATGCCCAGCGCGATCATCTCGGTGTCGAGGAAGGGCACGCGGGCCTCCAGCGAATGCGCCATGGTCATGCGGTCGACGCGCTGCAGGTTGACGTCGTGCATCGAGGTGAGCGAGCGGCGCAGCTCCGCCTGCAGCACGGCCGGGTCGTCGTAGTCGGCATAGTAGGTGTAGCCGGCGAAGAGCTCGTCGGCGCCTTCGCCCGTCAGCACCACCTTCATGCCGTGCTTTGCGGCCTCGCGCGCGACGAAGTACGTGGGCACGGCGCTGCGCGTCAGGTCGCGGTCGTAGGATTCCAGGTGACGCAGGGCCTGCGGCAGAACCTCGCCGATCTCCTCCTTGGGAATCAGGTATTCGTGGTGGATGGAGCCGATGTGCTTGGCCACCTTGCGCGCGGCTTCCAGGTCGCGGCTGCCTTCCAGGCCGACGGCGAAGGTATGCAGCTCGTCCAGGTGGCGCGCGGCGAGCGCGGCGATGATCGAGCTGTCCAGCCCACCGGAGAGAAAGCAGCCCAGCGGCACGTCCGAGCGCAGGCGCTTGACCACGGCGCGTTCCAGCGTCTCGCGGATGCGGGCCAGGGCCTCGTCCTCGGGCATCTCGCCGGTCTCGGCCTGCGGAACCTCGTAGTAGGGGCGGGGCTTGGGGCCGGCGTCGGAATCGAAGACATGGCCGGCGGGGAACTCCTCGATGTCGGTGGCGCTCTGGGACAGCGCCTCGATCTCCGAGCCGAAGATGCGCGCCCGCGGGTTACCGGCCTTCGGCCGGCCCCAGTAGAGCGGCTTGATGCCCAGCGGGTCGCGGGCGGCCACGCACCGCTCGCCGTCCTGGATGACGAAAGCGAACATGCCGTCCAGCTTTTTCACCACCTCGGCGCCCCAGCGGCGGTAGCCGTGCAGGATCGTCTCGCTGTCGCTGTCCGTCTTGAAGTCGGCGTCGACGCCTTCCTTGGCGAGGGCGGCGCGCAGATCGCGATAGTTGTAGATCATGCCGTTGGCGACCAGCACCGGATTGCCGCGCGGCGAGGTCAGCGGCTGCCGTCCGCCCTGCGGGTCGATGATGGCGAGGCGCCGGTGACCGAAGGTGCCCTCGGTCTCGCCGTCGCCTGCTTCGATGGCTTCCATGCCCTGACCGTCGCGACCGCGGTGGACCATCCCGGCGAGGACGCGTTGAATGGCTTGTGTATCGCTGTCGCCCCAAAGAGCGGCTATGCCGCACATGATCTGTCTCTTCCTTTCCGCCGAATTCCGGCGCGTGCTGTGTGCGTGGTGTCGTGGAAAGCAGGCTGTGCTTCCCCGTGGTGTGACCTAAATATGATATGTTCTACGAGCGACAACAAGTCGGATACGGGACAAAATTACGTCGTTTTGAGGCCAGAATGCCGTTTTTGGGAAATATCGGGCGGACAAGGTGGGTGTGAGGCGACTTTGGTAAGACTGGGCGACGCTTGATCTTCGACCCGAAGTTATCTGAAGACGACCGCACGGAGACGCCGGGTCAAATTCCGCACATGCCAACACTGCTTATGCACTGGCAGACAGCTGACCGCGCTGTCGTACCGACATATATCGAAAATGGGTATTCATTGAGACGACAATCTCCTATAGATTGTGTGCAGATCCTGGGTGGGCTCTCCATGAATATTCTCAAGCGTGTGCTTATTTGTTGTCTGACGGTCTTCTTCGCGTCGAGCGTAGCGCTACGGGCGGGGTGGGCGCAGGAGGAGAATATCGTAGAGTTTGCCGCACGCTCCTGGAGTGGATTTGCCGATTTCTACGATGATGGCTCTCTGGCTTATTGCGCTGTCGAAAAAACGTTTGCGCAAGAGACGGTGTATTTCGTCGCCTACCCGGATGGGGGGATGTCCCTCGCCCTCGAAAACGATAACTGGAGCATCCCCGAGGACGAGGAGTATGACGTCTTCGTCTCGGTCGACGGTAGCCATGAGCACTTCTTATCGGCAAGCGGCGACGGCACGTTTCTGTTCATCTTTTTGGATCAGGAGTGGGATCTTTACGAAGCGCTACGTAAGGGTGTCCGCCTCCGCGTTGACGGCGCGCATGCGAGTTTCACATATCCTTTGCGAGACACCGCCTACGCCTTCGAACAAGCCATGAGCTGCGTAAAGCGGAATACACGGGCCACTAACGCGAATCCTTTTGCCGATGGACAGACGACCAGCAATCCTTTCCGCTCGGGATCGTCGGACGACAAGGCCGGTCAGGGACAAACGCAAAAGCAACCAGAAAGCTCCGACGAAGGGGACATCGCTAATTATTATCTGGGCGGTATATTCAAAGAGAGCCTGAAGCCATTTTTGGAGGCTGCAGGCGTCGACGACCCTTACCTGCTGAACGAGCAGGAAATCGAGGATGAATACTCCGGTTCGGCGTTTCTGGCTTGGCGTTCGCGCGAAGCCGCGCTCGAGGGATTTTTGACAGGCTCGGAACTTAAAGAAACAGTGCCCGCAACATTAACCTCGCTGGCACAGCAGGCTGCCGGCACGTGTACGGAAAGGTTCGCCATTGCGCAAGCGGGTCACTACGAATACGGGACCGATGCCGTCGGCCGGGTAAGCGCTATTTGCGACCACAAGAATTACGAAACGACCTTCATAGAGTTGGCAGGTGTTTTGAGCGGTGATGACATCGTCATAGTGTTCGTGAACTTCAGTTCAGAACAATACAGCCGCCGGTCGGAAGAGATTGCCGACAAGATGGCGGAACTGCTTGCGGAGCGTGCGAGGCTTTAACGAAGTGAATTCCACAAGGCACTTCCCGAGGTCGCGTCGATAAGCTATCGGCTCGGCACCGCGGGTTTGTTGTGACGTGCCGGACGGCGCTCCATTGTCTCTATGCTTGCCCAGACGCGACCAGATTATTGTGCCATTGCTCTCGCGCAATGAAGCAATCCAGCCTTGGCCGCGCCAAGCTCTCTTTCGCGCGTCGGTCGCTCAACTCCAGGGGAAGGGGCTGTGGCTGGTGGGGTGCAGCTTGCCTCCCTCGTAGCGGTTGAACCGGAACGGCTCCAGCAGCGCGGAGGCGCCGTTGGTGACCTCCTCGGCGACAAGCTTGCCGACGCCGATCATCTTGTACCCATGGTTCGAGTCCGCGATGATGTAGACATTTTCGCGGAAGCGGTCGAAGACCGGGAAGGAATCCGGCGTGAAGCAGCCGAGGCCGCCCGAGGGCTCCTTGCGGTACTTGACGATCTGGCCCTCGAAGCGCTTCTGGCAGAAAGCCAGCGCCGAGCACCACATGTGCGCGAAGTCGTCGTCGACAATGAAGTCGGGCGAGTCCGGGCCGTAGGGGTCGACGGCGACCTCGTTGGTCGGCGTCTCGACGGGATAGGGCATGGCGCCGCCCTGCACCCCGTTGAAGTGGAAGTCGGGCTTGTAATAGATGCCCCACATCTTGTCGGTGATCAGCGATCCGTCGACGTCGGAATGAAGCGGCGCGTCGGTGTCCACGTGGATCACCGGCGGCAACTTGCCGTCGTTGGTCTTCTGGAAATCCGGATCGACGCCCAGGACGCCTTCCTGCAGCGCCCAGTAGCGCCACATATCGATGTCCTTAGCCACCTGGCCGTCGGGTCCGAGCACGTCCACGGTCTGCGGCAGCTCGAGCATGTTCCAGATGTGCCGAACCCAGGGACCGGCGCCGACGATCACCTGCTCGCACTCGATGGGGCCCTTGTTGGTCTCCACGGCGGTGACGGCTGTGGAGTTGTGGCCGGTGCGGAAACCGGTGACCTCCACGCCCGTGGCGATACGCACACCCAGGTCCTCGGCCTTCTTGGCCAAGCCGTAGATGGAGGCCGTGTTGTTGGCGTAGCCGCCCTTCTTTTCGTGCAGAACGGAGGTGATGCCCTTGGCCTGCCAGTCGTGGAAGATGGTCTTCATGTAATCCATCGAGGCCTTCTCGCCCTCGATGAAGGTCGAATCGTAGCCGATCTTCTGCTGCTGCTCGTAGATCGTGCCGATGTCCTCGCGCATGGCCTCCGGGCTGATCTGCATATAGCCGACGGGATGGTAGCTGAAGGCCTTCGGGTCGCTTTCCCAGACCTCGACGCTGTGCGCCATCAGTTCGCGCATGGCGGGCTGGAAGTAGTTGTTCCGCACCACGCCGCAGGCGATACCGCTGGCGCCGGCCGCGATCGCGCTCTTGTCGACGACGAGGATGTCCTTGCCGCCGCCCTTGCCCTGAGCTTCCAGCTTGTCGGCCAGGTGCCAGGCGGTGGACAGGCCGTGAATGCCGGCTCCGATGATGACATATTTGACGTGACCGGGCAGCGCCATGTCGCGTTTCCTTCCGTTGGGGTTCGATCTCTTCCGGGCGCTCGCTCGGCGCTGTGCCGCCGGCGCGCCTCCAGATCCCTGCTTCTATCGCGACAAGCGCCGACGGATTACGCAGCACCCGACGGGGACTGTCCGCGATTCGACGCTGAACGCACGCGACGGCGACTACGCAAGGGGCAAACGCAAATTTGAGGTCTGGTTGCCATGGGAGCGCTTGCCAGCGCCGCCGCGATGGGTTAGCAGCGCCAGTTAAGACGGCCAGAGCGCACGCGAGCGTGCATCATCGAGGGGTAGTCGGACATGGAGAGAAAAAGCACGCTCAATGTTGGCGTGGCGCAGGTGGACAGCGTCCTGGGCGATGTCCAGACGAACGCCAAGACCCACAAACGCTACATCCGCGAGGCGCGGCAAGCCGGGGTGGAGCTGCTGCTGTTTCCGGAGCTCTCGCTGACCGGCTATTGCGTCGGCGACCACATCGTCGATCTGGCGCTGGACCGCGATCACCCGCTGATCCACGAACTGGCCGAGGAGGCCGGCGATCTTTGCGTCGTCATCGGCTTCATCGAGGAGGGCGTGGCCGCGCAGTTCCACAACTCTGCGATCGCGGTGAAGGACGGGCGCGTGGTCTTCATCCACCGCAAGCTCAACCTCGCGACCTACGGCGATCTCGAAGAGGGCAAGCACTTCGCCGAAGGCCGCTATTTCGAGACTTTCGAGGTGCAAAAGCCATGGCGCGCCGGCGTGCTGATCTGCGCCGATTCCTGGAACCCGGCGCTGGTCGACCTGGCGAACATGCACGGCATGACGCTGTTCCTGAACCCCGTGGCTTCGGCCCAAGGCGCGGTCGGCGGCCAGTTCTCCAACCCCGACGGCTGGCGCAAGGCGGTGGATTTCTACGCCATGATCTACGGCGTGCCCACGATCTTCGCGAACTTCGCGGGAACGGAGCTGGGCGCGCATTTCTGGGGCGGCAGCCGCATCGTCGATCCTTACGGCCAGACGCTCTGCGAGGCCGGCCAGGAAGAAGCCTTCATCCATGCCGCGCTGGACTATGAGGACGTGAAGCGCGCGCGTTATCGCCTGCCGACGCTCAGGGATTCCAACCTCGACCTCGTGATGCGCGAGTTGAACCGGCTGTCCTGGCGCATCGGCATCCCGGAGGAAAGCCGCCGGGTCTAGCGGCCGCGGCGTTGGGTCGCGGGCGGGTCCGGCCGGCGCGGCGGCCAAGGTCGTGGCGCGGACAATTTCCGTCGGGATGGCGGCAGCTTTGCCGCCGAAGGGCACTAACGTGTGTCGCCGTCGAGCGCCTCAGGTCTTCGCCACAGGTTCTCCCTAAATGCCTTTCGGACTTCTGAAATACGGTCTATCGCGCAGCTATCCGGCGCGCCGCCATTTCCCGCAGCCGCGGGAGCTCAAGGACTCCTACGACATCGTCATCATCGGCGGCGGCGGGCACGGCCTTGCGGCGGCCTACTACCTGGCGCGGGACTGGGGCATCACCAACGTCGCCGTGTTGGAGAAAGGGTGGCTGGCCTCCGGCAACACGGCGCGCAACACGGCGATCGTTCGCTCGAACTACCTGACGCCGGAGGGCGTGCGCTTCTACGACGAGTCGGTGAAGCTGTTCCAGGATCTCAGCCACGACTTCGACCTCAACATTCTCTATTCCGAGCGCGGGCATCTGACACTGGCGCACACCGACGCCGCGGTGCGCACAGGTCGCTGGCGGGCGGAGGTGAACAAGCACCTCGGCGTCCAATCCGAGCTCGTCTTTCCGGATGAGATCGCGAAGATCTGCCCGCAGCTCAACCTGTCGTCCGACGTGCGCTTTCCGATCCTGGGCGCGCTTTATCATCCGCCCGGCGCGATCGCGCGGCACGACGCGGTGGCCTGGGGCTACGGCCGGGGAGCGGCCGACCGCGGCGTGGAAATTCACCAGAAGACCGAGGTGACGGCGATCAACGTGGAGAAAGGGCGGGTCACCGGGGTGGAGACCAACCGCGGACGGATCAAGGCCGGCAAGGTGCTGCAGGCCGTGGCCGGCATGTCCTCGGAGGTGGCGCGCCTGGCGGGCTTCCGCCTGCCGATCCGCACCATTCCGCTGCAGGCCTGCGTATCGGAGCCGTTGAAGCCGTTCCTCGACCCCATCGTCGTCTCCGGCTCGCTGCACGTCTATGTCTCGCAGACGCCGCGCGGCGAGCTGGTCATGGGCGGCTCGACCGACCCCTACGGCGTCTACTCGACGCGCTCCACGCTGGATTTCAAGGAGAGCCTGATGGGCCACATGCTCGAGCTCTTCCCCTTCCTCGGCAAGGCCAAGGTGCTGCGCCAGTGGGCGGGCATGGCCGACATGACGCCGGACTTCTCGCCGGTGATGGGTCCGACGCCGGTTGAGAACTATTTCATCGACGCCGGCTGGGGCACCTGGGGCTTCAAGGCCACGCCCGTGTGCGGCAAGCGCATGGCGGAGACCCTGGCGACGGGCCAGGCGCCGGACATTCTCGAGCCCTTCGCGCTGGACCGCTTCCTGCGCTTCCAGCAGGTGGGCGAGAAGGGCGCGGCGTCGGTCGGGCACTGAGGGAGGGCTCCATCCGTGAAGATCTTGAACTGCCCGCTGAACGGCCCGCGCAACATCCAGGAATTCGCCTGGGGCGGAGAAGTGCGTGAAATGCCGGATCCCACGAGCGGCAGCGACGAGGCCTGGGCGGAGTTCACGTTCCTCGAAAACAACACCCGCGGCGTGATCCGCGAGTGGTGGTGCCACCTGGCGACCAGCTTCTGGTTCATCGCCGAGCGCGACACCGCCACCGACGAGATCATCCGCACCTATCCGGCGCGCGAGCTGTTCACGGAGAAGAAGACCTTCGGGGAGGGGAGCGCGTGAGCCGAACCGAACGCCTGCCCGCACCCTGGGGTCTTTTGGTCGACCGCGAGACGGAGGTCTCCTTCCGCTTCGAAGGACGGCACTACACCGGTCTGGCCGGCGACACGCTGGCAAGCGCACTGGTCGCCAACGGCCAGCACATGATGAGCCGGTCGTTCAAGTATCACCGGCCGCGTGGCTGGCTGACCATGGCGGGCCTGGACGCCAATACATACGTGCAGGTCGGCGCGCATCCGAACACGCTGGCCGACCGCGTGCCGATCGAGGAGGGGCTCTCCGCCGCCGCGCTCAACGTCAGCGGATCGCTGGACCGCGACCGCGACGCAATGCTCGAACATCTCGGCCGCTTCATGCCTGTCGGCTTCTATTACAAGGCCTTCTACAAGCCGAAAGGCGCATGGAAGTTCTGGGAAAAGGTGATCCGCGCCAAGGCCGGCCTGGGGCGAATTCACCAGGACGACCACCACGAGTATCACGACAAGGCCTACCTCTTCGCCGATGTGGCTGTGATCGGCGGCGGCCCGGCCGGTCTGTCCGCTGCGCTGGAGGCCGCGCGCCAGGGTGCGGAGGTTGTGCTGATAGACGAGGAGCCGGTGGTCGGTGGCTGGCTCAACTGGGGCCGCGTCGACGACGGCCCGAGCGAAGCCGCGCGACTGGGCGCCGAATTGGCCAAGCACGAGAAGGTGAGCGTGCTCAGCCGGGCGACTTGCAGCGGCTGGTTTGCCGACAACTGGCTCGCCATCGTCCAGGACAACCGCCTCTTCAAGCTGCGCGCGCAGGCCGTGGTGGCGGCCACCGGCGCGGTCGAGCAGCCGATGATCTTCCGCAACAACGATCTGCCGGGCGTCGTCCTCGGCTCGGCGGCGCAGCGCCTGATGCGACTTTACGGCGTCAAGCCGGGCACCCGCGCGGTGGTGGCAACCGCAAATCCGCACGGCTACGCCGTCGCCCTCGACCTGGCCGATGCCGGGGTGGAGGTGGCCGCCGTGGCCGATCTCAATCACCGGCCGGAGTCCTCGCCGGAGCGGCGACAGGCGCGCGAACGCGGCCTGCAGATCCTGGACGGACACACCGTCTACGAGGCGCTGCCCGGCGCCGGCAAACGCCATGTCGCCGGCGTCATGCTGGATGCCGTGGCCGGCGAGGGCGAGGTCGCCGGAAATCCGCAGCGCATCGACTGCGATCTCGTTTGCATGTCGGTCGGCTACAGCCCGCTTGGCCAGCTGGTCTGTCACTCGGGTGGGCGCATGGCCTACGACGAGGACCTTGCCTCGCTTGTCGTCGACGCCTTGCCGCCGGCTGCGCAGATCGCAGGCTCGCTGGCCGGGGCGTGGGATCTGGAAACCGCCATGGCACAGGGCCGGCAAGCCGGGTTCATGGCGTCGGGGCAGGCCGGCGTTTCCCTGGGCGAAGCGCCGCCGGCGCCAGCCACGGCGATGCCGCAGCGCGTCAACCATCCATGGCCCATCTTTTCTCACCCGAAGGGCAAGGACTTCGTCGACTTCGACGAGGACCAGACGGTGAAGGACGTGAAGAATGCCGTGGCCGACGGCTTCGAGGACGTGGAGCTGGTCAAGCGCTACACCACCGTCGGCATGGGCCCCAGTCAGGGGCGAACCTCCGCCCTCAACGCCGTGCGCCTGACCAACAAGATCAACGGGCGCGGCTTGTCGGGCGGCGTGGTGACCACCCAGCGGCCGCCGTTCAAGCCGGTCTCTTTCGCGCATCTGGCAGGGCGGTCCTTCGACCCGGTGCGCTACACCGCGATGCATCACCGGCATATCGAGGCGGGTGCGCAGATGATGGTTGCCGGTATGTGGATGCGCCCGGCCTATTACGCGCCGGTGGGCGAGCGCGCGCGGGCGATACAGGACGAAGCCCGCGCTGTGCGCGAGAACGTCGGCCTGATCGACGTCTCCACACTGGGCGGCCTCGAGGTCCGCGGCCCGGATGCCGCGGAGTTCATGAACCGCATGTATACCTTTGCCTACAAGAAGCAGCCGGTGGGGCGTTCGCGCTACGTGCTGATGACCGATATGAGCGGCGCTGTCAGCGACGACGGCGTGGCCTGCCGCATGAACGAGCAGCATTTCTACGTGACCGCGACGACCGGCGGGGCCGATGCGGTGTATCGCACCATGCTGCGCTGGAATGCGGAATGGCGGCTCGAGGTGGATATCGCGAACGTCAGCGGCGCCTATGCCGGCGTCAACATCGCCGGACCAAAAAGCCGCGAAGTGCTCTCCGGCCTCGACTGCGACATTGACCTCTCGGCCGAGGCCTTCCCCTACATGGGCGTACGCGAGGGCCGGCTGGCCGGGATCCCGGTGCGGATGCTGCGCGTCGGCTTCGTCGGCGAGCTCGGCTACGAAGTGCACTGCCCGGCCTCCTATGGCGAGGCGCTGTGGGATCTGCTGATGGAGGCGGGCCAACCCTTCGGCATTCGCCCCTTCGGCGTGGAGGCGCAGCGCCTGCTGCGATTGGAGAAGGGGCACATCATTATCGGTCAGGACACCGACGGCCTGACCACCCCCCACGAGGCCGACATGGCCTGGGCCATCGGCCGCAAGAAGCCGTTCTACATCGGCAAGCGTTCCGTGGATGCACAGGCGGCTCGGCCGCTTACGCGCAAGCTCGTCGGCTTCACGCTGCCGGACACCTCGCCGCTGCCCGAGGAATGCCATCTCGTGCTGCGCGGAGAGGAGATCGCCGGGCGCGTGACCTCCGCCGTGCGTTCGCCGGCTGTCGGCAAAATCGTGGGCCTGGCCTACGTGCACCCGGACGACAGCGAGCCGGAATCGACTTTCACCATCAAGCTTGGCGACGGCCAGCGGATCGAAGGAACAGTGGTGCCGCTGCCGTTCTACGATCCCGAAGGCGCCCGGCAGGAGATGTGAGCATGGCCATCCTCGGGACCGATTGCAGGGGAGCGCCGCGGCGATGACCGGACCGGCCGAACATCCACGACGCAGTTTTCTCTACCGCACGCTTGGCGCGGCGGGCGCGCGCTGGCACGTGGTGGACGATGCCGCCGTCGCAGCGGATTACGGCGATCCGGACGGCGAGCGGGAGACCGCGCGGCGGATGGGCCTGGCCGATCTGTCGCCGCTGCCGCGAACCGGCTTCAAGGGCGCTGGCACGCCCGAGTGGCTGAGCGCGCAAGGCATTTCCGTGCCCGACGAAAGCAACCGGGCGACGCGCCAGGACAACGGCATCCTGGCCTGCCGCCTTGCACCCGCCGAACTGCTGCTGCTGGGCCCGCTGAGCGGCGAGGGCGAGGCGCTCGCCGACCTGGACGAAGCCTGGGCCAAGGAACCCGTGCCGCCGGAGACGCCGCGTGGATTTCCGGTGCCGCGGCGCGACAGCCATGCCTGGTTCTGCGTGACCGGGGAGCGCGCGCCGGATATGTTCGCCAAGGTTTGCGCCGTCGATCTGCGGCCCGCCCACTTCGCCGAGCTATCCATCGCACAGACCTCGGTAGCGCGCAGCGCCGCGGTGATCGTGCGCGAGGACCTGGGTGGCGTGAGTGTCTACCACCTGCTTTCCGACAGCGCGGGATCGGCCTATCTTTGGGATTGCCTGATCGACGCCATGGCAGAGTTCGACGGTCATCCGGTGGGCCATTCGGCGCTTCTGGCGCTGGCGTGAACCCGGCTTGGCGATGGCGTAAACGCGCGGCGCCGGGACGCTCTTAGGACATTGTGCCGTAGCGTCTGCGCATAGGTTTTCGTCGCGCGTCCCGCCGGGATGATTTTTGGAGACAACGTCTGTTCGGGGAAGGATCTAAAATGGCCAAAAGCGACATCGAAATCGCCCGCGAAGCGAATATGAAGCCGATCATCGAAGTCGGCGAGCAACTCGGCATCAAGCCCGAGCAGATTCTCCAATACGGCCCCTACAAGGGCAAACTGTCGTTCGACTTCATCCGCGGCCTGCAGGAGCGCAAAGACGGCAAGCTGATCCTGGTGACGGCGATCAACCCGACGCCCGCGGGCGAGGGCAAGACGACGACGACCGTCGGTCTGGGCGACGGCCTCAACGCCATCGGCAAGAACGCCATGATCTGCCTGCGCGAGCCCTCGCTGGGGCCCTGCTTCGGAGTGAAGGGCGGCGCGGCCGGCGGTGGCTATGCGCAGGTCGTGCCGATGGAGGACATCAACCTGCACTTCACCGGCGACTTCCACGCCATCGGCACCGCGCACAACCTGCTCTCCGCACTGATCGACAACCACATTTACTGGGGCAACGAGCTGGGCTTCGACGAGCGGCGGGTATCCTGGCGGCGCGTGCTCGACATGAACGACCGCTCGCTGCGCTCCATTGTCAATTCGCTGGGTGGGATCGCCAACGGCTTCCCGCGCGAGGACGGTTTCGACATTACGGTGGCCTCGGAGGTCATGGCGATCTTCTGCCTGGCGAACGACCTGAAGGACCTTGAAGATCGCCTCGGCGCCATCGTCATCGGCTATCGCCGCGACAAGACGCCAATCTATGCCCGTGACGTCCACGCCGAGGGCCCCATGGCGGTGCTGCTGCGCGACGCCATCCTGCCCAACCTGGTGCAGACCCTGGAGAACAATCCGGCCTTCATCCACGGCGGCCCCTTCGCCAACATCGCCCACGGCTGCAACTCCGTGCTGGCAACCAAGACCGCGCTGAAGCTTGCCGACTACGTGGTGACGGAGGCGGGCTTCGGCGCCGACCTCGGTGCCGAGAAATTCTTCAACATCAAATGCCGCAAGGCCGGGCTGAAGCCGAACGCGGCGGTCATCGTCGCCACGGTGCGCGCGCTCAAGATGCATGGCGGCGTGGCCAAGGACGACCTCGGCAAGGAGAACGTGGAGGCGGTGCGCAAAGGCTGCGCCAATCTGGCCCGCCATATCCGCAACGTGAAGTCCTTCGGCGTGCCGGCGGTGGTGGCGATCAACCGCTTCACGGCCGACACCGAGGACGAGCTCAATATCGTGCGCGAGGTGGCCAAGGAGCTGGGCGCGAAGGCGATCATCGCCAGCCACTGGGCCGAAGGCTCGGCCGGCACGCAGGAGCTTGCCCAGCATGTCGTCGACCTGGTGGAAAGCGGCGTCGATCAGTTCGCACCGCTCTACGACGACGACATGCCGCTGTGGGACAAGGTTCGCACCATTGCCACGCGGCTCTACGGCGCCGACGACATCATCGCCGACAAGGCCGTTCGCAACCGTTTCAAGGAGTTGCAGGACAACGGCTTCGGCAATCTACCGGTCTGCATGGCCAAGACACAGTACAGCTTCTCGACGGATCCCAACCTGAAGGGCGCGCCTTCTGGGCACGTGGTGCCGCTCCGCGAGGTACGGCTGTCCGCCGGCGCCGGCTTCGTCGTCGTGGTCTGCGGCGAGATCATGACCATGCCGGGCCTGCCGCGGGTGCCGGCGGCCTACAAGATCAAACTGGACAAGGAAGGCCGCATCGAGGGCCTGTTCTGATCGCGGCCGGCATGTGGCCGGGGGTGTAGGAAAATTGAGCCGGCGGTGTGTTCGAATTGGCACTGCCGGCTCTTTCTTTGCGGAAAATCCTTGGAAATCCGGGGATTTCAGAAAGAAAATGAGCCATTGGTCATAGTCCTTTGGTGTTAGTGGCTTATTAGGACGTATTCAGCTACACTCTCCAGGATTTCGGCCAATGGAAGGGCACGGGGCCGGAGGGGAAGGATCATGTTCTACAAGTATGTGTGGATGGTTGCCGGGACTCTGGTTCTGGCATTTGCGGGGGGTGTTTCTGCGCAGGAAATCGGCTCCGGTGCGCCGGACGTCGAGTGGCAAGGGAACCTCAACCTCTTCGGATCGGACAGCGGCGAGAGTTCGGAGACCGCTGTTGGCGACGCGCTTTCAAGTGCGAAACCGGCCGCCGATGGGCTGGGTGAGAGCAAGAGTGCTTATGCCGACGTGCCGCTGGCCGCAGTCGGCGAGACAAATGCGGCGAAGGCCGCCCCCGACGGGCAGGAAGAATATTCCGACGCGGCACGGCTGAAGCAGCCGATCAAGGTGGCCACAAGCGGGGCGCCGAAAACGCCGAACGTTCAGTTCAGCGCTGTTGTCGCACCCGGTGCGGAGCCTATTGGTGACGGCGTCAGCTATCGCATCTGGCGCAAGAAGAACGGCCGCTTTTTCCTGGCCATGAAGGACGTTGGCACCGACGACAAGGTGTCGTTGGCGCCGGGTTCCTACCGGCTGGAGGCGACCTACGACCGCGCGGTCAAGGTCGAGGACTTCCAGGTAACCGGAACCGATCTCAAGACCCATGTGGTCGATCTGAATGCGGGCTGGGCAACGCTGCGCCTGATCTCGCACCTTAACGGCAAGCCGCTCAAGGGTCCGACGGAGTGGGATCTCTACACCTATGGGCGCGACAAGAGCGGCAAGCGCGTCAAGATCGCCAGCAGCAAGCAGACGCAGCCGGCCTACGTGCTGTCCGCCGGCCATTACTACGTTGAGGCCCGCCACGGCGACGCCGAGGTCAACCACGTCGTCGAGATCACTGCCGGGCACCGCTATACCTACACGCTCAATCTGAACGCCGGCACCATGCGCACCTACGCGGAATTGGCCAAGGGCGTTGATCCCTCGATTCCGATCGTTTGGGAGGTGTACCCGGCCGACGAGCCAGGCAACACTGCGCCGTTGGCGCGCAACGTCTCGCCAGAGGCCGATTTCGTGCTGAACGAAGGACGCTACGTTGTGGTGGCGAGCCAGGGCGAGGTGGTCAGCCGCCGCGAGATCCGTGTGCGCGCCGGCCAGTCCCAGGACCTTCGGGTAAAGCTCGCCCAATAGGCCGCCAGCACAAAGCGGGGGACGAGCGGAGACGAGAAGCGGGCGTCGGCGGCAGCCGGCGCCCGTTTTCGCTTCGGCCCGGCCTCGCGCGTCGCTTACTCGCGCTCTGCGTCCTGCCGGCCGGCGGCTTCGTCGAGTGTGCTCTTCAACTCCTGCATGGCCTGGCCGAAAGCAGCCCAGTCGCCGTCCTCCAGCGCTTGCTGCGCCCGATCGAGCGCATCGCGCGCCTCGCTCAGTTCGGGCAGGGGCCGTTGCGGCGCCGGCGCCCCGGCTTGTGCGCCGGCGTCTGGCGGGCGCTGCCTGGCGCCGCCGAAAACGACGTTCAGCGCCTCGGCCAGGGTGGGCTCCATGGCCAGCTTCTCGCCGTCGCTGACGATGATCCGCTTGAGCTGCGGCAGGTCGGTGCCTTCGGCCAGCAGATAGACCGGCTCGACGTAGAGGAAGGCGTTCTCGATGGGGATCACCAGCAGATTCCCGCGGGTCACCCGCGAGCCACGCTGGTCCCAGAGCGAAAGCTGCCGGGAGATCTCCGTATCCTGATCGATCTTCGCCTCGATCTGTATCGGGCCGAGAATGAGCCGCTCCTTCGGCAGCTTGTAGACGAGGAGCTCGCCATAATCGGGCAGGTCCGAGCGCGCCGCCACCCAGGCGATCATGTTGTCCCGTTTCGACGGGGTGAGCGGCTGCATCAGTAGGAACTGCAGGCGCTCCTCGTTCGGCAGGCGCATCAGGATGTAGTAGGGCTTCATCTCAATGGCTTCGCCGCCGTACTTCTCGCGCGGGACCTGCCAGACGTCCTCGCGGTTATAGAACACCTGCGGGATGGTCATGTGATAGGTGCTGTAGACGTTGACCTGCGCCTCGAACAGGTCCTGTGGATAGCGTATGTGCCGGCGCAGCGACTGCGGCATCTCCTGCATCGGCTTGAAGAGCTTCGGAAAGGCCGCACGATAGGCCTGCAGGACTGGATCGTCGGGCGCGAAGACGTACAGCCCAATGTCTCCATTGTACGCATCGACCACGATCTTAACGGAATTTCGTATGTAATTGAGATCGTTCAGATAGATTTCCGAATAAGGGTAGTTGTCGGACGTGGTGTAAGCGTCCTGTATCCAGTACAGCCGACCATCGGCGACCGCGAGATAGGGATCGCGGTCGAGCTTCAGGAAGGGCGCCAGCCGGTGGATCCGCTGCTGCAGCGCGCGCCAGAACTGAATGCGGCTTCGTTCGGTCAGATAGTCGGTGAGCAACAGCGAGGTGCTGCCCTGGTGCAGGGCGAAAAGGCTCACCTTCCAGGCTGCATCCAGCAGCACGCCGCCGGTGCCCTGATAGCTGGTGTAGACGTTCTCGTCGCCCTGTGGATAGTCGAATTCCTGCACATCGGTGCTGACCACGCGGTAGCCGGCCATACCCTCGCCGTAATAGAGCTCGGGCCGCTCGATCGGGAGGTCGACATCGGCGACCGGCGGCAGGTCCTTGACGATCAACACCGGCACCCCCTCGGGTCCCTTGCGCGAGGCATAGGCCATCGCCAAGCCGATTCCGTGCGTGTACTGCAGATGCCGGTTGACCCAATTCTGCCCGCGACCGGGCAGATCCGCCGAGAGCTCGCGCGCCGAGAGCAGCACCTGCCGGTAGTCGCCATCGAAAAGGTAGCGGTCCACGTCGACGTCGTTGAACTCGTAGTAGGCGCGGATCTGCTGCAACTGCCGGAAGGTACGGCTGAGCGGCCGCCAGTCCCAGAGTCGGATGTTGTCGATGGTGTCTTCGTTTTCGTTGAGGTCGTCGCGCGTGAGCTTGGCCTTCGGGGCGTAGGATTGCGAAGTGATCTGGTCCAGCTTGAAGGCGCGGCGCGTCGCGGCGATGTTCCGCTCCAGGTAGGGCGTTTCCAGTTCCAGCTCGTTGGGCTCGACGACGAAGGCCTGGACAACCCCGGGCACGATCTGGGTGATCACGAACAGCGCGATGCCGAAGCCTGCCAGTGTGGCGATCATACCCCGCTCGCTGCCACGCCGCGCGAGCACGAGGCTGGCCGCAATTGCCAGCAGACAGAGCGCCATCCCGACCCAGAGCGCCCGGCGGGTGACGTTCACGTCGGTGTAGCCCGCCCCGAAGACGGCGCCGGATGAGTCGGTGAGCAGCGCGAAGCGGTCGAGCCACAGGCTCCAGGCAAGCGCCGCCAGGAACAGCGCCACATTGACGGCCGTATGGGTCAGCGCTGCGTGCACGAAGGCCGGCTCGGCTTTGTCCGGATGAACGGCGCGGGTGTACAGATAACCGCCGGCCACCCCGACGCCGACGGCAAAGACGATCAGCAGCAGCCAGCCGCGGATCAGCCAGAAGAACGGCACGTTGAAGAGGTGGAAGCCCAGGTCGCGGCCGTAGACCGGATCGACGTCTCCGATCTCTGGTCCGAAGACGAAGCGCAGCGCCATGTCCCAGCTGGAATAGAAGGAGAATCCGACAACCAGCGCGACGATGGTCGAGGCCACTACTGGAAAGGCGCGCACGGCCGCATCGTGGGTTACGGCCCGCGGACCGAGGAGCACGCGGAAGATATCGGTCCGCGCCTGCAGGACATGCAGGTTGACGAAAACGAAGATGAAGACGGGGATCGCCGCAGCGAAGAACAGCAGGACCTTGGTCTCACGGATGGTCCAAAACACCTCCGGGTGGTCCAGCGCCGACATCCACAGGAGTTCCGCCGTCCAGTCCGCCGCTTTCAGCAGCACGATCAGCAGCGCCGCGGCGCTCAAGAGCGCGCCGCGCCAACTGGTCAGAAAACGGATCAATGCGCGCATCCTCGGCTCGCTCCCAGCGGCAGGCCGCTATCACTCATTCGACTCGTCGCCACCATAACGGCTATAGACGCGAACGTCGCCTGCGGCCAATGGTTGCGGCCCGGAGTCACGACGGAAAGCGGCTAGTCCTCCAGGAATGGCAGCTTCAGGCCGAATTCGCGCGCGCAGTCGATGGCAATGTCGTAGCCGGCGTCGGCGTGGCGCATGACGCCCGTGGCCGGGTCGTTGGTCAGCACCCGTTCGATGCGCCGGGCCGCGGCCTCGGTGCCGTCGCAAGCGATGACCATGCCGGCGTGCTGGGAAAACCCCATGCCGACGCCGCCGCCGTGATGCAGGGAAACCCAGGTGGCCCCGCTGGCGGTGTTCAGCAGGGCGTTCAGCAGCGGCCAGTCGGAGACCGCGTCGGAGCCGTCCAGCATGCCCTCGGTTTCGCGGTTGGGGCTGGCGACGGAACCGGAATCCAGGTGGTCGCGGCCGATGACGACCGGCGCCTTCAACTCGCCGTTTGCCACCATTTCATTGAAGGCAAGACCCAGCTTCGCCCGGTTGCCCAGACCCACCCAGCAAATGCGGGAGGGCAAGCCCTGGAAGTGAATGCGCTCGCGCGCCATGTCGAGCCAGTTGTGCAGGTGCGCGTCGTCGGGGATGAGTTCCTTGACCTTCTCGTCGGTGCGGTAGATGTCCTCCGGATCGCCGGAGAGCGCCGCCCAGCGGAACGGTCCGATGCCGCGGCAGAACAGCGGCCGGATATAGGCCGGCACGAAGCCGGGAAAGTCGAAGGCGTGCTCCTCGCCCATCTCCTTGGCCATCTGGCGGATGTTGTTGCCGTAATCCAGCGTCGGCACGCCCTGGCGGTGGAACTCGAGCATGGCGCGCACCTGCACGGTCATGGATTCCTTGGCCGCGCGCTCGACGCCCTCCGGGTCGCTTTCCTGGCGCCTGTGCCACTCGTCCAGGGTCCATCCGGCCGGCAGGTAGCCGTTCAGCGGATCGTGCGCGCTGGTCTGGTCGGTGACGACGTCCGGCCGCACGCCGCGGCGGGCAAGCTCTGGAAAGATTTCGGCCGCATTGCCGAGCAGGCCGACGGACAGCGCTTCCTTTTTGTTGCAGGCCTCCTCGATCAGCTCCAGCGCGTCGTCCAGGTCGTCCGATTTGGCGTCCAGGTAACCGGTTTCCAGCCGCCGTTCGATACGGCTGGGCTGGCATTCGACGGCCAGCATGGAGGCGCCTGCCATGGTTGCGGCCAGCGGCTGCGCGCCGCCCATGCCGCCCAGCCCGCCGGTCAAGATCCATTTGCCCGCCAGGTCGCCGTCGTAATGCTGGCGGCCGACCTCCGCGAAGGTTTCGTAGGTGCCCTGAACGATCCCCTGGCTGCCGATATAGATCCACGAGCCGGTGGTCATCTGCCCGTACATGAACAATCCGGCGCGATCGAGCTTGTGGAAGTGCTCCCAGTTGGCCCAGTGCGGCACCAGGTTGGAGTTGGCGATCAGCACCCTGGGGGCGTCGGCGTGGGTCTTGAATACGCCCACCGGCTTGCCGGATTGCACCAGCAGGGTCTCGTCATCCTCCAGGTCCTTCAGGCAGGCGACGATGCGGTCGAAGGATTTCCAGTCGCGCGCCGCCCGGCCGATACCGCCATAGACGACCAGCTCCTCCGGCTTCTCGGCCACCTGGGGGTCCAGGTTGTTCATCAGCATCCTGAGCGGCGCTTCGGTCAGCCAGGACTTGGCGCTGAGCTTGGTGCCGTGCGGCGCGGCGATCTTGCGCGCGTTGTCCAGCCGCGGATTGGCGCGTTGCGGCTTGGTATTGTCGTTGGAGGTGGTCATGGACGATGCTCCTGTCGCTTGCCCCGGTTATCGTTTTTGCGTGTAGTCCTGGTGCCCCGCCAGTCGGTAGCGACGGCCCGGATAGACGAAGCGGGCGCGCGAGACCACGATGCCGTCCGACCACGTCCGCCGGGTCAGCCGCAGCGCCGGCTCGCCCGCCTGCATGTCCAAGAGCTCGCAGGTGGCCGTGTCCGGGATCGTCGCTTCGATGACGTGTTCGGCCGCATCCATCGGCCCTAGCTCGTTCAGGTATTCGAAGGGCGTCAGGCGGGTGAAGTCCTGCTCCAGATAGTGCGGCGCGAAGGCCGGGTTCACCATGCGGTCCTCCACCTGGATCGGTCTGCCGTTTTCACGGTGGCGCAGCAGCGAATGCAGCACCGGCGCCCCGGCCTCGAGTCCGAGGGCAAGCGCGGTTTCCGCATTCGCATTGATGCGGGCCAGCGCGATGACGTCGCAC
>JAWVYK010000010.1:0-23854 GCA_033722755.1 Rhodovibrionaceae bacterium
GGTCCTGCTAGGACCTTGCCAAAGGTCATGCAACGGGAGTGGCAAAGGATGCGGCTAAGGGTGTGGCTTAGATCTGTTGTGCTGACGGCGGCCGTGGCCGCCCTCGTCGCGCTGGCGCCGGCCGGCGGGAACTCCGCGAAGGCCCAGGCCGCTGGCGCGGGAACGCTGACCATCGGCATCACGCAGTATCCCTCCACGCTGCACCCGCAGATCGAGTCCATGCTGGCAAAAAGCTACGTGCTGGCCATGACGCGGCGGCCGCTGACCACCTACGACCAGGATTGGCAGCTGATCTGCATGCTCTGCGTCGAGCTGCCCACGCTGGAAAATGGACTGGCCGAGGTGGTGGAGAGCGATAACGGCGAAAAAACCATGCGGGTGCGCATGGAAATCCACCCGCAAGCCACCTGGGGCGACGGAACGCCTGTGACCGTCGACGACGTCATCCTGGCCTGGGAGGTCGGCAAGCACCCGAAATCCGGCGTGGCCGCCGGCGAGCAGTTCCGCCGCATCACCGATATCGAGCGCCATGACGACAAGACGTTCACGCTGCACGTCGACCGGGTGACCTTCGACTACAACGAGATCGCGCTGGGCGTGTTGCCGGCGCACATCGAGCGCGAGATCTTCGAGGCCGCGCCGGCGGAGTATCGCAACCGCACGGCCTACGATACCGATCCGACCAATCCGGCGCTGGCCTTCGGGCCCTACCGGATCGTGGAGCTCGCCACCGGCTCGCACATCATCCTGGAGCCCAATCCCACGTGGTACGGGCAAGCGCCGCACTTCGAGCGCATCGTCGTGCGGGTGATCGAAAACACCGCCGCGCTGGAGGCCAATCTGCTGTCGGGCTCCATCGACATGATCTCCGGTGAATTGGGGCTGAAGATCGACCAGGCGCTCGCTTTCGAAGAGCGCCACGGCGACGGCTTTGACATCATCTACAAGCCCTCGCTGACCTATGAGCACATCGACCTGATGCTCGACAATCCGATCCTGGCCGACCGCCAGGTGCGTCGCGCGCTCATCTACGCCATCGACCGCACGGCGATCAACGAGCGGCTGTTCGGCGGCGAGCAGCCCGTGGCGCACGCCAATGTCAGCCCGCTCGACGTGATGCACGCCGAGGACGTACCGAAGTATGTCTACGATCCCGAAAAGGCCGCCGCGCTGCTGGACGAGGCGGGCTGGGACCAAATGAAACGCGGCGTGCGCCACAACGCCAAGGGCGAGCCGCTGCGTCTCAGCATCATGACGACGGCCGGCGACCGCTCGCGCGAGCAGGTGCAGCAGGTTCTGCAGGCGATGTGGAAGCGCGTCGGCGTCGACGTGCGCATCGACAACGAGCCGGCGCGGGTGCTCTTCGGCGAGACGATCTCCAAGCGCAAGTTCGACGCCATGACGATGTACGCCTGGCTGTCGGCGCCCCAGTCGGTGCCGCGCACGACGCTGCACTCGGATTCGATCCCGACGGCGGAGAACAATTGGTCGGGCCAGAACTACACCGGCTTCAGCGATCCTCGCGTGGACGAGTTGATCGACGCCATCGAGCGCGAACTGGACACGGAGGACCGCAGGAAGCTGTGGGCGGAACTGCAGAAGATCTATGCCCGCGAGCTTCCGGTCCTGCCGCTTTACTGGCGGGCGACGCCCTTCATCGTTCCGAAATGGCTGAAGGGCCTGCGGCCAACGGGCCATCTGGCATCGACAACACTGTGGATCGAGGAGTGGCGGCGGGAGCCATGACGGGCGCGAGGGGAGCACCCCGGCGATGACCGATTTCCTGCTGCGCCGGCTGGCCCAGATCGGCGTCGTGATCCTGGTGATGTCCTTCCTGATCTACGCCCTGATCGGGCTGATGCCGGGCGATCCGATCGACCTGATGATCCAGGCCGATCCGGAACTCACGCCGGATGATGCCGCCCGCCTGAAGGCGCTCTACGGTCTCGACCGGCCGATCCACGAACGTTACCTCATCTGGCTGGGCGATGCGCTTGGCGGCGACTTCGGCTACTCGCGCCTGTTCAACAAGCCGGTCGACGAGGTGCTGCTGCCCAGGCTGGTGAACACCGTGGCGCTGATGGGCGTGGCTTTCGTGCTCTCCATCGCCATTGCGCTGCCCGCCGGTATGGCCGCCGCCCTGCGCCCGCAGTCCTGGGTGGACAACACGATCAACCTGGCCGCGTTCGCCGGCATCTCGCTGCCGCCGTTCTGGCTGGCGATCCTGCTGATCATCCTCTTCGCCGTGGTGCTCGGCTGGCTGCCGGCCGGCGGCATGGGCCCGCCCGGCGCCGACAGCTTCTTCGCCCGCCTGCCTTATATGATCCTGCCGGTGATGACGCTGACGCTCGCCAGCGTCGGCGGCATCACCCGCTATGTGCGCGCCAGCGTCATGGAGGCGCTGCGCCAGGATTATGTGCGCACGGCGCGCGCGAAGGGCCTCAGCCAGACACGGGTGGTCGCCGGCCACGTGCTGCGCAACGCCATGATCCCGGTGGTCACAATTCTGGCGCTCGATCTCGGCACGCTGTTCTCCGGCGCGCTCATCACCGAGACCATGTTCGGCTGGCTGGGCATGGGCAAGACCATCTACGACGCCATCATGGGCAACGACTACAACCTGGCGCTGGTGGGTCTGCTGTTCGCCACGGCCGTGGTGCTGCTGGCCAACCTGGTGGCCGATCTCGCCTATGCCTGGCTCGACCCGAGGATCACCTATCGATGAGCGGGGCGGGCCCATGAGCGCGGATTTCGGACTCACCGCGGGTGCGGAGCGGGCGACGGAAGCCGCCGGCACGCCGGGCCAGCTCTTCCGCCGTCGTTTCTACCGGCATCGCCTGGCGCTGGGCGCGCTCGTCCTGCTGGCCGTCATGATCGCGCTGGTGGCCGGCGCGCCGCTGATCGCGCAGGCGATGGGTCAGGACCCGAAAGCCGTCGATCTGTTCAACCGCTTCGCGCCGCCATCGGGGGCGCACCCGCTGGGCACCGATTCGCTGGGCCGGGACCTGCTGCTCCGTCTGCTCTACGGCGGGCGCGTATCGCTTGCCGTGGGCATGATGACAGCGGTCTGCACCGCGGTGATCGGGACGGTGCTGGGCCTCTTGGCCGGCTATTATGGCGGGCGGCTGGACAGTATCCTGATGCGTCTCGCCGACGGCGTGATCGCCCTGCCGCTGCTGCCGCTGCTCATCGTGCTGGCGGCCGTCGACCTCTCGAAGCTGGGATTGCCCGCCGCGATCACGGACTCCGAAGAGACCAGTCTCTACCGCATCGTCGGGCTCATCGCCATCGTCGGCTGGACCACCGTGGCGCGCCTGGTGCGCGGCGCGACGCTCTCGATGAAGCGCCGCGAGTTCGTGCTGGCGGCCGAGGCCATGGGCGCCGGACCCTACCGGATCATGGCCCGGCACATCCTGCCGAACGTGGTCTCCCCGGTGGTGGTGGCCACAACGCTGACCGTCGGCAATGTTATCCTGCTGGAATCGGTGCTGTCGTTCCTGGGCCTCGGCATCCAGCCGCCGATCCCCTCCTGGGGCAACATGCTGACCGGCGCGCAGGAGCTGATCTGGTCCGCGCCGATGCAGGCGGTCTGGCCCGGCCTGCTGATCTTCGTGACGGTGATCGCCTTCAACCTGCTGGGCGACGGCCTGCAGGACGCGCTCGACCCGCGCGCCTCGGAGCGCCAGGGCAGGATGCGGTAAACGGCCCGCGACGGGCGAACTGGCCTCAGCCGGCCTTGGGCAGGGCGGTTTCCACGAGTTCGGCCCAATAGCTGGCGCCGATGATCGAGACCTCGTCGTTGAAGTCGTAGTTCGGGTTGTGGACGGAGCAGCCGCCCGGCCCGCCTTCCGCGCCGTTGCCGAGCCAGATATAGCAGCCGGGCTTCTCCTGCAGCATGTAGGCGAAATCCTCGCCGCCCATCATCGGCCGCGCCTCGGCATCGACGTTCTTGTCGCCCACCACCTCGGCCGCCACGCCGGCGCAAAACTCCGTCTCCTCGTCCGAGTTGACCAGTGCCGGATAGCGCCTGTCGTACCAGAGCGAAGCCTTCGCCCCGAAGCCGGCGGCGATGCCCTCGGCGGTGCGCCGGATATCGCTTTCCAGCCGCTCGCGAATCTCCGCCTTGAAGCTGCGCGTGGTGCCGCGAACGACGGCCTCCTCGGGGATCACGTTCCAGGTGTCGCCGGCGTGGATCTGCGTGCAACTGACGACCGCGGATTCGATGGGGTCCGTGCCGCGCGAGACGATGGCCTGCAAGGCGGTGACGATCTGCGAGGCGACAACCACCGGATCGACGCCCAGGTGGGGCATGGCGCCGTGCGCGCCGCGGCCGGTCACCTTGATTTCGAAGATGTCGAAGGCGGCCATGGCCGGGCCCGGACGCATGGCGATCTTGCCGGCAGGAAGGCCCGGCATGTTGTGCATGCCGAAGACCTGCTCGACGGGGAACTGCTCGAACAGGCCCTCCTCGACCATGACGCGCCCGCCACCCTCGTTCTCCTCGGCCGGCTGGAAGATGAAGTGGACGGTGCCGTCGAAGTTCTGCGTCTCGGCCAGATATTTCGCCGCACCCAGCAGCATTGCCGTGTGGCCGTCGTGGCCGCAGGCGTGCATCTTGTTTTCGTGGCGCGAGCGGTGCTCGAAGGTGTTGTATTCCGGCATGTTCAGCGCATCCATGTCGGCGCGCAGCCCGATCGCGCGGTTGCCGCCGCCTTGGCCCCTGAGGGTGCCGACAACACCCGTCTTGGCCAGGCCGCGCTGCACCTCGATGCCGAACTCCTGAAGCTTGTCGGCCACGAAGTCGGAGGTGCGCTCTTCCTCGAAGGCGGTTTCCGGATGGGCGTGGATGTCGCGGCGCCAGGCCGTGATCTCGTCGTGGAATTCTTCGATACGTTTCTTGATCGGCATGAATCGTTGCCCTTCCCGTCGGTCCTGTTCGCGTTTTTCACGGAAGACCAGCAAGGCTATCCCTTGCGGCATCCGGGATCAACGCGGCTTACACTAAACCTAACGGTTGGGCGGGGCGATCAGTGCGACATCAGCACGGGCGCGGTCATGGACCGCAGAATCTCCCGCGTGACGCCGCCGAGGATCATCTCGCGCATGCGGGCATGGCCGTAGGCGCCCATGACGATCAGGTCGTCGCCGTCATCCGCCACGCGCGAGAGCAGCATGTCGCTCACGTTGATGTTGTTGGCGGCGTAGTGCTGCACGTCCACCTTCACCTTGTGGCGCGCCAGGTGCGTCGCGATGTCGGCGCCGGGTTCCTCGCCGTGGGCGCGCGGACCACACCGGGGATTGACGCTCATTACGACGACGTTCTGCGCGCGCTGCAGCAGCGGCAAGGCATCGTTGACGGCGCGCGCGGCTTCGCGGCCGGCGTTCCAGGCCACCACAACCCGGGTGCCCAGCGTCTTCGCGCCGATGAAGGGAATGATCAGCACAGGCCGCCCGCAAGCCATGACCACCTCCTCGGGCATGGACATGCGGCCGGCGGCGGGATCGTCGGGGTCGACCTGCCCCAAAACGACCATATCGCTGTAGCGCCCATGGCGGGCGACGATGTTGGAGACCTCGTGCTCCATGCCGATTTCCTGGCGCACCTCGTAGGAGATTCCCGCGGCTTCCGCCTTCTTGCGGAAACCCTCGGCGATTTCCGCCACCCGCTCCTGCAGGTGGTGGCGCGCTTCCTGCAGGACGTTCACAGGAACCTGTCCCTCGACGAAGGCCGGCACGCTGGGCGCGGCGGCGACTGCAACGCCCGTCAGATGCGCCTCGTGGATACGGGCCAGTTCGATCGCGGCTTCTACGCGATGCCGCGACGCCTTTGCAAAATCCACGTGCACCACCAGGTTCTTCAGCCCCATGAGACATCCCTCCCGTTCGATCGCTCCGCGGCCGCGCCAGCCCGGCTGCGTTTCGCGGCTTTGGCCCGCTAACAAAAGCCCGAAGCCGCGTTGCCGGCATTGACCTGCGTCAAGCAGCCCTGCGCCGCGGCAATGGGCGGCATTGCGGCGATCAGGCTTTCCGAATGGTCTCCGAGGGCGCTGGCAGGCGATCCTCCTCGACGCCGTGGCAGCGCACCGTGCCGCCATCGGACAGGCGGATCGGCATCGGCGTCTCCCGCTTGCACCGTTCGTCGGCGAAGGGACAGCGCGGATGGAAATGACAGGCCGAGGGCGGGGTGATCGGATTGGGCACCTCGCCGGCTACCGGCGTGCGCTCGCGCCCGGTCATCTCCAAGTCGGGGATCGCGTCCAGCAGCATGCGCGTATAAGGATGGCGCGGATTGCGGAACAGCCTGCGGGCCTCGTTCCACTCCACCAGCCGGCCCAGATACATAACGCCGATGTAATCAGAGATGTGATAGACGACCGCCAGGTCGTGGCTGATGAACAGGTAGGTGAGTCCGAGTTCGCGCTGCAGGTCCTTCATCAGGTTCAGGATCTGCGCCTGCACCGAGACGTCGAGCGCCGAAGTCGGCTCGTCGCAAACCAGAAATTCCGGCTCGCTGGCCAGCGCGCGGGCGATGGAGATGCGCTGGCGCTGGCCGCCGGAAAATTCATGCGGGTACTTCGCCGCGTCCTTCGGCGACAGCCGCACCTGCATCAGCAGTTCCCCGACGCGGTCATTGATTGCCGAGCCGGAGCGCGCGAGCCCGAAGGCCTTGATAGGCTCGGCGACGATGTCGCCCACGCGCCAGCGCGGATTGAGGCTGGCATACGGGTCCTGGAAGATCATCTGCATGCGCCGGCGCAGCGCCGAATTCTCGCCCCGGCGGGTGATCGAGGCCATGTCCCGGCCCTCGAACTCGATGCTGCCGCGGGTCGGCTTGTAGAGCCCCACGATAAGACGCGCCACGGTCGACTTGCCGCAGCCCGACTCCCCCACCAGCGAGAAGGTCTTGCCGGTGGGAATGTCGAAGCTGACGCCGTCCACGGCCTTGAGAAACGACTTCTCCTCGCGCTGAAGCACCCGATTGAGGAAGGGCGGCGAGACGTCAAAGATCTTCGCCAGGTCCTGCGCGCGCAACAGCGGCCCGTCGCCGGCCGCGTCGCCGGCGGCGACCCTGCCCATGTGAACCCCCGTGTCCTTTCCGTATTCGATATGCACGCTAATTAGGCGCCTCCCGCCGCGCCCGCGCGCTGTTTCCACGGGGCTTCGCCGGCCTCCTCCAGCGCCCGCAGCCGGTCGCGCTCGGCCTCGTCGTAGAGCCAGCAGGCCGCCCAGGACTTGCCCGCGGGCATCAGGTCAGGGCGCTCCTTGTCGCAGCGCTCGAAGACCTTGGGGCAGCGCGGATGGAACGCGCACCCGCTGGGAATTTCCGTCAGCCGCGGCATGGTCCCCTCGATCTGAGTCAGCCGCTCGACGTCGTGGCCGATGTGCGGGATCGAGCCCATCAGCCCTTCCGTGTAGGGATGGCGCGCGTTGCGGACCACCTCGGCAACGGGACCGATCTCGACGATGCGCCCGGCGTACATGACGGCAACCCGGTCGGCGGTCTCGGCAATCACGCCCATGTCGTGCGTCACCAGCATGACGGCCGCGCCGTGCTCGCTGCACATGCGCTTCAACAGCTTGATGATCTGCGCCTGAATGGAGACGTCGAGCGCGGTGGTCGGCTCATCCGCAATGACGAGGCGCGGATTGGCGCACAGCGCAAGGGCAATCACCACGCGTTGGCGCATGCCGCCGGAGAATTGGTGCGGATACTGGTCGATGCGCCTTTCGGGCGCGGGTATGCCGACCTCTCCCAGCAGCTCGAGCGCCCGCTTGCGGGCCTGGCGTTCGGAGATGTCCTCGTGCGTGCGGATCGTCTCGATCAGTTGGAAGCCCACCGTGTAGAGCGGGTTCAGCGAGGTTAGCGGATCCTGGAAAACCATACCGATCTGGTTGCCCCGGATGCGGCGCATCTTCTCGTAGGGCAGGTTGTCGATCCGCCTGCCTTCCAGCTCGATGCTGCCTTCAGCGACGCGCCCCGGGGGCTCCAAAAGGCCGATGATGGACGAGCCGGTCAGCGACTTGCCGGCGCCGGATTCGCCGACCACGCCCAGCACCTCGCCTTCGTCGATGTCGAAGGAGATATCGTCCACCGCCACAAGCGTGCCCCGCCGGGTGGGGAACTCGATCCGCAGGTTCTTCACCTGCAGCAGCGGCTGGTTTTTGCGGGTGCTTTCAGCCATGACCAATCAGCGCAGCTTCGGGTTCAGGGCGTCGCGCAACCAATCGCCCAACAGGTTGACGGAAAGCACCAGGATCGCCAGCGCCGCACCGGGGAACAGCGTGATCCACCACTCGCCGGAGAACAGGAAGTCGTTGCCGATTCGAATCAGCGTGCCGAGCGAAGGCTGCGTGACCGGCACGCCGACGCCGAGGAAGCTGAGCGTCGCCTCCGTGATGACGGCGATGGCAAGGTTGATGGTGGCGATCACCAGCACCGGGCCCATCACGTTCGGCAGCACGTGGCGGATCATGATGAGCGCCGGGTGCAGGCCGATGACACGGGCCGCCTGCACGTACTCCTTGTTCTTCTCGACCAGCGTGGAGCCGCGCACGGTGCGCGCATACTGCACCCAAAACGACAGGCCGATGGCCAGCACAAGGACGACGAAGGCGTGCTCTTCGCGCTCGCCCGCGCCCACGAGGCCGCGCACCAGTCCGTCGATGAGAAGGGCGATGAGAATGGCGGGAAAGGTGAGCTGCACCTCGGCCACGCGCATGATGAAAGCATCCAGCGCGCCGCCGACGTAGCCGCTGATAAGGCCAAGGGTGACGCCCAGAACGGCGGCGAAAACAACGCTGGCGAAACCGACGAAGAGCGAGACCCGCGAGCCGTACATGATGGTCGAGAGGATATCGCGGCCCTGGTCGTCGGTGCCCAGCAGGAAGCGCGGGTCGCCGCCCTCCTCCCACACCGGCGGGATGAAGGAATCCAGAAGGCTGATTCCCGAGAGATCGAAGGGGTTATGCGGCGCGATTACGGGCGCGAAGAGCGAAGAGAACACCATGATCGCCGTGACGATGGCGGCGATGACAGTGACCTTCGAGCTCTTGAAGGAAAACCAAAGGTCGCTGTCGAACGCGCGCGCAAGCAGGCCGGCGCGTCCGCCCTTGGGCTGGGTTTCGGCGGGGGTATTGTCCAGATCGGTTGCCATCGCGCGCTCTCCCCTCGCCTCAGTGTGCCGCCACCGATCGGTCGACCCTGAGACGCGGATCCACCGCGTAGTAGAGCAGGTCGACGATCAGGTTGATCAGCACGAAGAAGAAAGCGATCAGCAGCAGGTAGGCCGACATGATCGGAATGTCGACGCTCTGGATCGCCTGGATGAACATGAGCCCCATGCCCGGCCACTGGAACACGGTCTCGGTGATGATCGCAAAAGCGATGATCGAGCCCAGTTGCAGGCCGGTGATGGTGATCACCGGCACAAGCGTGTTCTTCAGGGCATGGCCGAAGTTGACCGCGCGGTTGGTGAGCCCGCGGGCGCGGGCGAACTTGATGTAGTCGGTGCGCAGCACCTCGAGCATCTCTGCGCGCACCAGGCGCATGATCAGCGTCATCTGGAAGAGCCCTAGGGTGATTGCCGGCATGATCAGCGCCTTGATGCCCTCGATCTTCAGCAGGCCGGTGGTCCAGAAGCCGAGGTCCACGACCTCCCCCCGGCCGAAGGACGGCAGCCAGTTGAGAATCACCGCGAAGACGAAGATCAGCAGGATGCCGATGAGGAAGGTCGGCAGTGATATGCCGATCAAAGAGACCGTGAGGAAGACTTTCGATAAAAAGGAATCACGGTTCAGGCCCGTGTAGACGCCCATGGGCACGCCCACCATAAGCGCGAAAAGCGCCGATATGAATGCCAGCTCGAGGGTCGCCGGCAGGCGCTCGGCCAGCAAACCCGACACCGGGCGCTTGTGCTGGTAGGAGATGCCGAAGTCGAACTGCACCGCCTTGATGAAGAAGCGGCCGAACTGCACGTAGACCGGATCGTTCAGGCCGAGGCGCTCGCGCAGCGCCTCGCGCTCCTTCAGGCCGGTTTCCACGCCCACCATCTGGTTCACCGGATCGCCGACGTAGCGGAACATGCCGAAGGCGACGACGCCGACGACGAACATGACGACGAGGGACTGCAGAAAACGTCTGACGATAAAGGCGATCATCGGCTTGAGCGCTATCCAAAGGGTTGCGTCCGACCCGTAAGGCGCCGGACGGCCGCGTCGTGCGGCCAAGCGCCTCGAGGCCACCGGCAAGGCCCGGGGAATACGACGAATTTCCAGCTTTCGCAATGCTTGGGACCCGGTTCCGAGGTGGAACCGGGCCCCCGCATTGGCCTGTCAGGCGCTCGGACTTACTTCACGTTCACGTGATAGAGCATGAAGACGTTGTCCGCGCGCTGCTCCAGATCGACGCTGTCCTTCTTGGCCCAGGCCACGGCCTGCTGGTGGAGCGGGATGTGCGCCACTTCGCTGGTCGTGATGTCGTATGCCTGCTTGATCAGGTTGTCGCGGGCCTCCTGATCGGTCTCGACCAGGATGGCGGCGGTCAGCTCGTCGACCTCGGGATTGCAGTAACCGCCGAGGTTGAACTTGCCGCTGCCGGTCTCGGGATCGCGGCAGCCGTGCAGGTTGAACAGCACGTTGTGGCTGTCGAAGGTGCCCGGCGTCCAGCCCAGCAGGTAGAACGACACGTCATACTTCGGACCCAGCACCTTGGCGAAGTACTGCGCCTTCGGCTGTGCGAGCAGGTCCACCTTGACGCCGATGCGCGCCAGCATCGCCACGACCGCCTGGCAGATCGCCTCGTCGTTGACGTAGCGGTTGTTCGGGCAGTCCATGCCGACGCTGAACCCGTCGCCGTAGCCGGCTTCGGCGAGGAGGTCCTTCGCCTGCTCCGGATCATAGGCAAAACGCTCGAACTCGTCCGAGCGCGCGAACAGGAACGGCGAGATCATCAGCGCCGAAGGCGTGGAGAGCCCGCGCATCACCTTGTCCTTGATCGCCTGGATATCGATGGCGTGATAGAAGGCCTTGCGCACCCGCACGTCCTTGAAGGGGTTCTCGCCCTTGACGTTCGAGTAGAGCAGTTCGTCGCGCGACTGGTCGAAGCCCAGGAAAATCGTGCGCAACTCCGGCCCGCTCAGCACGCTGGTGCCGCCGTTGTCGTTGATGCGCTGCATATCCTGAACGGGAACCGGATACATCATGTCGATCTCGCCCGACAGCAGCGCGGCGACCCGCGTCGCGTCGGAGGAAATCGGCGTGAAGATGCCCTTGGTGACGTTGTGGTCGACGTCGCCCCAGTAGTTCTCGTTCGGCACGAAGACGGTGCGCACGTCGCGCTCGCGGCTTTCGATCTTGAACGGACCGGTGCCGTTGGCGTTGAACGCGGCGTAGTTCTCCTTGCCTTCCGTCACGGAGGTGGGGGCCACGGCGTCGTTCGCCTCGGACCACTCCTTGTCCATGATGTAGAAGGAGTCCCAGTCGTTGATCAGGATCGGGTTGGGACCGTCGGTGATGATGTCGACGGTGTGGTCGTCGACTTTCTCGATCTTGGTGCCGCCGGGAATGCGGGTCTGCAGGTCCGAGCCCTCGGCCTGTACGCGATTGAACGAGAAGACCACGTCGTCGGCGGTGAAGTCGTTGCCGTTGTGGAACTTCACGCCCTTGCGGAGCTTGAAGCGCCAGCGCGTCGGCTCGACGATTTCCCAGCTTTCCGCCAGGGCCGGCATGATCTGCAGGTCCGGTCCGCGCTGGGTCAGGCCCTCGTAGACGTTGCCTAGAAAGCCAAGCGTAAAGGTTTCGTTCAGCGAATATGGATCCAGCGACTGGGCATCGCCCTGGAAAGCCCAGCGGAATTCCTTGGCATCGGCGCTTTGCGCGAAACCGATGGTTGCCGCGAGAGCCGCGGCGATCACGGCGTTTCTGACGCGCATGATTTTTGTCTCCCTTGTGATTGTACCCCTCCAGATTCAGGTGGCCCCGTCCGCGGATTTCCTCCAACCGAGTTTCGCGGCGGAACTTCTGGGTCGGGCGTTTCAGTGCATTGCCTTTGGCCCCGAACACCGGAACGAACAAGCGTGCCCGCCCGACGGAATGGTTGAGCCTAAGGCCTGGCTTTTTTGAGTCAACGGTTTCCCGATTGGCACACGCACACTTGAATATTCAGTAAACAGTTGAGCGTTCGCGGGACTTGGCCGCGCGCACGCGCCAGGTTAGCCTTGCACCCGAGTCCAAGGCCCGCCGTTTTCGAAATTTCCCGACGTTCCGGCACCCGCATACCGCGGACGCCCCGTCATTGCTGGAGACTGTGTCATGAGCCTGCGGCCCAATTCCCCCGCCAGCCGCGATATTGCCTATTTGCTGCATCCCTACACCAACGCCCGCAAACACGAGGAAGCCGGGCCCCTGATCATCACCGAGGGCAAGGGCTGCCGCGTCGTCGACGACCACGGCAACAGCTACATAGAGGGTATGGCAGGCCTCTGGTGCGCCTCGCTGGGCTATGGCGAAGAGCGGCTGGTCGAGGCCGCGGCGCAGCAGATGCGCAAGCTTGGCTTCTATCACAGCTTCGCCCACAAGTCGCACCCGGCGGTCATCGACCTTTCGGAGAAGCTGATCGAAATGACGCCCGGCGGCATGGGCAAGGTGTTCTATGGCAACTCCGGATCGGAGGCCAACGACACCGCCGTCAAACTGGTCTGGTACTACAACAATGCGCGCGGCAAGCGCGAGAAGAAGAAGATCATCAGTCGCCTGCGCGGCTATCACGGCGTCACCATCGCATCGGCCAGCCTGACCGGACTGCCGGCAAACCACACGGATTTCGACCTGCCGATCGCCAATATCCTGCACACCTCCTGCCCGCACTACTGGCGCAATGGCGAAGAGGGCGAGAGCGAGGAGGATTTCGCCACGCGCTGCGCGGCAGACCTGGAGCAGATGATCTTGGACGAAGGCCCGGAGACGGTGGCCGCCTTCATCGGCGAGCCTGTCATGGGCGCCGGCGGCGTGATCGTCCCGCCCGCCACCTACTGGGAGAAGGTGCAGGCTGTACTGAAGCAATACGACGTGCTGCTGATCGCCGACGAGGTGATCTGCGGCTTTGGGCGCACGGGCAACATGTTCGGCTGCGAGACCCTGGACATCGAGCCGGACATGGTGACCATGGCCAAGGCGCTTTCCGCCTCCTACCTGCCGATTTCGGCCACGCTGATGCGCGACGAAATCTATCAGGAGATCGCCGACAATACCGCGCGCATCGGCACGCTGGGCCACGGCCAGACCTATTCCGGCCACCCGGTAGCCGCGGCGGTGGCCCTCGAAACCCTGAAGATCTACGAGGAGCGCGACATCGTGGCGCACGTGCGGCGCGTCGCGCCGGTCCTGCAGGAGGAGCTCGGCCGTCTGGCGGACCATCCGCTGGTGGGCGAGGTGCGGGGTATCGGGCTTGTGGGCGCGGTCGAACTGGTGGCCGACAAAGAGGCCAAGACGCCCTTCGACCCGCCGGGCAAAGTGGGCGCCGAGGCCGACAAGCGGGCGCGCGCGCAGGGCGCCATTCTGCGCAACATGGTCGATACGGTTGCGGTGTCGCCGCCGCTGGTGATCAGCGAAGACGAGGTGCGCGAGCTGGTCGGCAAGCTGGCCGCGGCGTTGGACGAAACCCTCGACTGGGCACACGCCGAGGGGCTGATGGCCTAGCCCACGAAAATTCCCCGCGCGCAGGGCCACTTGACAAGGATCAATGCGGCCAGCGGTGCAACATCCTTAGCTGAAGCCTGAGGCGGCAATTTGTCGCCGCAATCGCGTCGGCCGATGACGCTATTTTGACCGTGTTGTCGGTTTGCCGGGGTTGCATGCGCCGATTGCAGAGTATTGACTGGCGCGTACGGCCCTGGAACAAGCCGAAGACCGGCCGCACGCGAAACCGGAAAAGCGCGCCGGCAGGGAAAAGACGAAATTGCCCGCGGCGCAGTGACACGCCAAGAGCCGAGCGGAAGACGATGAACAGAAAGACCGCTTACCAGGATTTTTTCAGCCAGGCGCTCGCCGGACTTCGTGCAGAGGGCCGTTATCGCGTGTTCGCGGAGCTTGAGCGCCATGCCGGGGACTTTCCCTGCGCCACCCGCTATCACGATGGCGGCACCCAGGACGTCACGGTCTGGTGCTCCAACGACTACCTGGGCATGGGCCAGAATCCCAAGGTGCTGGCGGCCATGCACGAAGCGCTGGACCGTTGCGGCTCAGGCGCCGGCGGTACGCGCAACATTTCCGGCACCAACCATTATCATGTGCTGCTGGAGCGCGAGCTGGCCGATCTGCACGACAAGGAATCGGCGCTGCTGTTCACCTCCGGCTACGTCTCCAATCTGGCGGCGCTGTCGACGCTGGCGGCGAAGCTGCCGAATTGCACGGTGTTCTCGGATGCGCTGAACCACGCCTCGATGATCGAGGGGATTCGCCACAGCCGTGCGGACAAGAAGATCTTTCGGCACAACGATCCGGAAGACCTGGACCGTTTGCTCGCCGAAACGCCGCCCGAGCGCAGCAAGCTTGTCGCCTTCGAGTCCGTGTATTCCATGGACGGCGACATCTCGCCGATCGGAGAGCTTTGCGAGGTCGCCGAGAAGCATGGCGCGCTCACCTACCTGGATGAAGTTCATGCGGTGGGCCTCTATGGTCCGCGCGGCGGCGGCGTCGCCGAGCGCGAGGGCCTGATGCACCGCCTGGACGTCATCGAAGGCACGCTCGGCAAGGCCTTCGGCTGCGTCGGAGGTTACATCGCCGCGTCCGCCGACCTGGTGGATTTCGTGCGCTCCTTCGCCTCGGCCTTCATTTTCACCACTGCCCTGCCGCCGCACGTGGCCGCCGGGGCGCTGGCCAGCGTACGCCACCTGAAAAACAGCGAGTTCGAGCGCGCCCGCCATCAGGAGCGCGCGGCCAAGCTGAAGCAGCGCCTCAGCGACGCCGGACTGCCGATCCTGCCGGGTCACAGCCACATAGTGCCTGTGATGGTGGGCGAGGCGGCCTTGTGCAAGGAAGCCAGCGATCTTTTGCTGGAGCGCCACGGCATCTACGTGCAGCCGATCAACTATCCCACAGTGCCCCGCGGCACGGAGCGGCTGCGCCTGACGCCCTCGCCGCTGCACGACGACGCGGCAATGGACCGCCTTGTAGAAGCGCTGCTCGATGTATGGGCCGGGCTGGGGCTGAAACGCGCCGCCTGAAGCCTGACAGCAAGGCCTCGACCCGGCCTCAAACCGGCTAATCTAGTGTCGAGGCGACATTGACTGCCTTTTTACCGACGCATTCTTGTGAGAATTGGACTCCAAATCGCGCCAATGCTCGCTTAGCATTTGAGCGTGCAAGAGAATTCGTACGGCTTGTGCCGGCGGCTGAAAAGATGCTAGGGCTTAGCGGCCGCTAAAAAGACGGCGCAATAAATAAGACGGTCCAGAGCACGCAATAGGTGCAGATAAGATAAAAAATTGCGTGGCGACGATGGGCTGGAAACAAACACAGGGTAGGCATTCGACGGTCGGGACATGGGAGACACACAAGACATCATCGTAAAATTCGACGGGGTCCAGAAGAGCTACGACGGCGAAACGCTCGTGGTGAAGGACCTGAACGTCGATATCGAGCGGGGTGAGTTCCTCACGCTGCTCGGTCCTTCCGGCTCCGGCAAGACAACGGTTCTGATGATGCTGGCCGGGTTCGAGGTGCCAACGCACGGCGATATCCTGCTGGAGGGTAGCCCCATCACCAACGTGCCGCCGCACAAGCGGGGCATCGGCATGGTGTTCCAGAACTATGCGCTCTTCCCGCACATGACGGTGGCGGAGAACCTCGCCTTCCCGCTTCAGGTGCGCAACGTCTCGAAATCGGAGACCGAAGAGAAGGTGCAGCGCGCGCTGGACATGGTGCGCCTCGGCAGCTTCGGTGGGCGTCGGCCGGCACAGCTTTCCGGCGGCCAGCAGCAACGCGTCGCCGTGGCCCGGTCGCTGTGCTTCGATCCCAAGCTGGTTCTGATGGACGAGCCGCTGGGCGCGCTGGACAAGAACCTGCGCGAGGAAATGCAGTTCGAGATCAAGCACATCCACGAGGATCTCGGGGTGTCCATGGTCTACGTCACGCACGACCAGTCCGAGGCGTTGACGATGTCGAACCGCATCGCCGTCTTTGATGACGGCATCATCCAGCAGTTGGCCGAGCCCGATAAGCTCTACGAAGAGCCGGAGAATGCCTTCGTCGCCTACTTCATCGGCGAAAACAATCGCCTGACCGGCACGGTCGAGGAGATCGGCAACGAAAGCTGCACCGTCAAGCTCGACAACGGCGATGTGGTGAAGGCTTTGCCCGTCAACGTGGCCGGCCAAGGCAAGCGCACGACCTTGTCGCTGCGCCCGGAGCGGGTCTCCGTCGACCCCGACCCGGACAAGACGCCCAACGTCTTCGAGGCGCAGGTCGAGGAGCTCATCTATTTGGGCGACCATATCCGCACACGGGTCAAAGTCTGCGGCAATGACGAGTTCGTAATCAAGGTTCCAAACGCCCACGGTCACGCGATCATCCACGAGGGTGAATCGGTCAAGATCGGCTGGGCGATGGAGGACTGCAGGGCGCTCGACGCGTAATCCTCGCAGGAATGCGCCGATGTGCCCGTTGCCTTTGGGCAGCGCCCTTGTAGTTGATACGGCCGCTTCATACCGTGCAAACCGGAACCAAGGCCGTACTTAGCCGCTGGTCGCACTGCGACCGGCAACGTCAACAGGGAGAGGCGACTAGAAATGAAAGACGCTTTGAAATACTCCATCTCTGCCGTCGCTGGCATTGCCGCCCTCGGCATGACAGCGGCCGGCACGGCGCAGGCCGACGAAACGCTGACTATCGTTTCGTGGGGCGGCGCTTACACCGAAAGCCAGGTCAAGGCTTATCACCAGCCTTATTCGAAGAAGACCGGCGTTGAGATTCAGAACCTCGACCAGGCCGCCAATGGGCCGGCCGGCGTGCGCGCCCAGGTCGAGGCCGGCAATGTGACCTGGGACCTCGTCGACATGCTCGAGGGCCCGGCGATTACGCTGTGCGATGAAGGCGTGATCGAGCCGATCGACCACGACAAGATTCTGGCTCCGGCACCCGACGGCACCCCGCCGTCCGAGGATTTCGTCGAAGGCTCGCTGAGCGACTGCTTCGTTCCGCAGATCGTCTACGCGACGCTTTTCGCCTACAACACCGAGGTCTTCCCGGAAGACGGGCCGGACACCATCGGCGACGTCTTCAACGTCGAGAAGTATCCCGGCAAGCGTTCTTTCCAGAAGATCGCCGCGGGTAATCTTGAGTGGGCCCTGGTCGCCGACGGCGTTCCGGTTGGCGAGGTCTATGACGTGCTCAGCACCGACGAAGGTCTCGCCCGCGCTTTCGCCAAGCTGGACGAGATCAAGGATCACGTCATCTGGTGGGAAGAAGGCGCGCAGCCGCCGCAGCTTCTGGCCGATCAGGAAGTCGTGATCGCGTCCGGCTATAATGGCCGCTTCTTCAATGCGCAGGTGAACGAGGGCCAGCCCTTCAAGCTGATTTGGGACGGCCAGCTGTTCGAGATCGACGGCTGGGTTGTTCCGAAGGGTCAGCTGACGGACCTGGTGAAGGACTACCTGAACTTCGCCACCGACACCCAGCGGCTTGCCGATCAGGCCAAGTACATCTCGTACGGTCCGGCGCGCAAGTCGTCGTCGAAGCTCGTCGGCAAGCATGCCGAGCTGGGCATCGACATGAATCCGCACATGCCCACGGCGCCGCAGAACTTCCAGAACCCGATTCCGAAGGACGCGGAATGGTGGGCGGATAACGGCGATGAAATGAATGAGCGTTTCAACGCCTGGCTCGCCCGTTAATTCGGTCGACGAAAAAGCGGGGCGGAGTTTTTTCTCCGCCCCGCCGCCGGCCGATGCAGTTCGATTTTCAGTATCGATTTTCAGTTAGCTATTCGTTTGGCCCTTTGACCGTTTGCCGTAGCCTCCGCCATGCTGGAGGACCCGTGCCTGAGGGCAGAGCGGCAGGAGCCGGAAACATCGAAGCCTCTCGAGAAAAAGGGGCGCGCGACAAGAAGACGGGACAGTGACGTTGAGCGCGAAAAAGAACGCTGGACCGAACGATTTACTGGGGGATTGGGCGAATGGCTGAGGCCACTGCCGACCGCGATTTGGAGGTTATGACCACGGCGGATGGAACACCGCTGAAGGTCAGTCTTCGCCGCGCAATGCGACGCAACAAGATCAAGGCCGTGCTCTTGGTTGCGCCGCTTTTCCTCTTCATCTTCTTCTCCTTCCTGATGCCCATCCTCGACATGATGTGGCGATCGGTGGAGAACCCGGAGGTGCCCTCGACGCTGACCCGCACTGCCGAGATCATCGAGCAGTGGGACGGCAAAGGCCTGCCCTCCGAAGAAATATTCACGGCGATGGTCGGCGATCTGAAAGAAGCGGGCGAGGCGCGCACCATCGGTTCCGCGGCCAAGCGACTGAACTACGAGGAAAGCGGTATGCGCGGGCTTCTCATGAAGTCGTAGCGCAAGGTCCGCGGCATGGACGAACCGGCGGAAGGCACCTGGAAAGCCACGCTGATCGATATCGACGACGACTGGGCCGAGCAGGGAACCTGGCAGGTCATCAAGCGCGAAAGCGGATGGCTGACCGCCTCCTATTATCTCGCCGCTATCGACATGCGCTACAACGAGGAAGGCGAAATCGTCTCGCAGCCCACCTACCAGCAGATTTACATCAAGCTGTTCTGGCGCACGCTTTGGATCAGCGCGCTGATAACGGGTCTGACCGTGCTGCTGGGCTTTCCGATCGCCTACCTGATGGCGACCCTGCCGGCGCGCACCAGCAACCTGCTGATGATCTTGGTGCTGCTGCCGTTCTGGACATCGCTGCTGGTGCGCACGACCACCTGGATCGTCATGCTGCAGACCGAAGGCGTGCTCAACGACATCATGGTCTGGACCGGCCTCATATCCGACGAAGGCCGAATACAGATGATCTACAACCAGACCGGCACCATCGTGGCGATGACGCATATCCTGCTGCCGTTCATGGTGCTGCCGCTGTATTCGGTGATGAAAGGCATTCCGCCCAGCTATCTGCGCGCGGCGCGCTCGCTCGGCGCCAATCCGCTGGTGGCCTATTGGCGGGTCTACGTGCCGCTGACGACGCCGGGCATTGGCGCGGGCGGGATTCTCGTCTTCATCCTGTCGATCGGCTACTTCATCACGCCGGCGCTGGTTGGCGGGCAGTCGGGACAGCTCATCTCCAACATGATCGCCTACCACATGCAGAGCTCGCTCAACTGGGGCCTGGCTGCGGCATTGGGCACGATCCTGCTGATCGTCGTGATGGGGCTGTACCTCGTCTATAACAAGATTGTCGGCATCGACAACATGAAGCTGGGGTGAGAATAGGATGTCCTCGCTACCTCCATATGCAGGACCTCTCGAGCGCGGGTGGTTCTACTTCTACCGGATCTTTTGCGGGCTGGTCTTCCTGTTCCTGATCTCGCCGATCCTGGTGATCATACCGCTGTCCTTCAACGCGGAGCCCTACTTCACCTTCACCGAGGGTATGCTGGCGTTCGACTCGGACGCTTATTCGCTGCGCTGGTACAAGGATTTCTTCACCAGCGAGCAGTGGGTGCACGGCATCAAGAACAGCTTCATTATCGCCATCGCCGCGACGTTCCTGGCGACGACCCTCGGCACCCTCGCGGCGCTGGGCCTGTCGCGGCCGCACATGCCCTTCCGGACTGTCATCATGGGGCTGCTGATCTCGCCGATGATCGTGCCGCTGATCATCTCCGGGGCGGCGATGTTCTTCTTCTACTCCACGATCGGCCTGACGCAGACGCATCTGGGCATCATTCTGGCGCACACGGCGCTGGGCACGCCCTTCGTGGTGATCACCGTGACGGCGACGCTGGTGGGTTTCGACAACACGCTCATACGCGCGGCGTCCAGCCTCGGCTCGGATCCGGTGAACACCTTCTTCAAGGTCATCATGCCGCTGATCGCCCCGGGCGTGATCTCGGGCGCGCTGTTCGCCTTCATCACCTCCTTCGACGAGGTGGTCATCGTGCTGTTCCTGGCGGGCTTCGATCAACGCACCGTTCCGCTGGAGATGTGGTCCGGCATTCGCGAGCAGATCAGCCCCACGATTCTGGCGGTGGCGACCATGCTGGTCGGCATCTCGGTGATCTTGCTGACGACGCTTGAACTGATCCGCCGGCGCAACGAGCGCTTGCGCGGCATGTCGCCGGGCTGAGCCGGCCACCTCTGACGATTTTTCCGACTGCGGGGCCCGATCTCATCGGGCCCCGTTGCATTTGCGGCGCGGGCACGGCGCCGTTCAGTCGGAAGACGGCCGCATCGACGCCCCTGGACCCGCCTGGGCCCGAGGCTATATATTGCTCGAACAGACGCGCCCGGCAGCCACGGCGGAACGGGCGCGAGACAAGGGCAATTGGCGCAATGTACCGCGACAACACACTGGTTCCCGCTGAGGCCGTCCGACTGGCGGCGCTGGGCGCGCTGATCGCCCGGGAGCGGCGGTATTCCGAACTGGCCGAGGAGGTGCGCCACTTCTCCCAGCGCATCACAGGGCCTTCGCTCGACCTTGTGGGCGCACCGCTGGAGGTCATGATCGTCGAAGGGCTGATGGAAAGCCGTGACGGCCGGGGAATGGAAGACAACGCCCTTCTCTGCATGACTGAGGCCGGGCGCGACGAATTTCACCGTCTGATGACCTCCAACCTGCGCGCCCCGGTCAACGACCTTTCCAAGCTGATCATTGCCCTGAAGCTGCGCTTCCTGCATCTCCTGCCGCGCGACGACGCGCTGGCCCAGGCCGACCTGCTGGTCGAGATGTGCGAACGCGAACTGGCCAGGCTGACCGATCTGCGCGGCGGCTATGCGCAGGAGGACGGACACCTGCCCGCCTGGCTCGACCAGGAAATCGCGCAGACCCGCGCGCGCCTTGCCTGGTACGAGGAATTGGCGGCGTCGTTCGACTGACCCGGGGCCGCCCTGGCCGCCTCGCCGCTGCCTTCGCGTAAAATCAGAAAAGATGCTGGCCGCCGGTGACGAAGATCTCGGTGCCGGTCACGTAGCCGAAATCCGGCGTGCAGAGCTGGAACACGGCCCCGGCCACCTCCTCGGGCGAGCCCATGCGCTGCATGGGAATGCGCGGGATCAGGGTCTCGTATTCCTCGCCGATCATGGCGGTTTCGATTTCTCCGGGCGCCACGGCGTTCACCCGCACGCCCAAGGCCGCGAACTCCACCGCCATTTCCCGGGTCAGCGCGGAAAGCGCCGCCTTGGAGGTGGAGTAGGCCGAGCCCGCGAAAGGATGGATGGCGTGGCCGGCGATCGAGGTGATGTTGACGATCGAGCCCCGGCCCTTGCGCAGGGGGGCGGCGAAACCGCGGGCAAGCGCCAGCGGCGTGAATAAATTGAGCTCGAAGACGTGGCGCCAGTCGTCGAGGTCGCCGTTGAGCACGCCCAGGCGCTCCTTGAACGAGGTCTTGGGCGAGACCGCCGCGTTGTTCACCAGCGCGCTCAGCGCTCCGCCGTCCAGAATCCCCAGCGTTTCGTCGATGAAGCGGCGCACGCCCCCGGCCGACGCGAGGTCGACGGTGATGTGGTGAGTCCAGTTGGGATCGCGCTTGCAGGCTTCCGGCACAGCCTCGCGCGAGCAGGTTATGATCCGCCAGCCCTCACTGCTGAAGCGTCGGACGGTCGCGTGTCCGATGCCCCGGCTGGCGCCGGTCAGCACGACGCTTGGCCGCTTGGGGTTGTCTTGGGCGGATCGGGTCGCCTCAGGCGTGGAGACGTCGTCGTTCATGATATCCGCGATCCTAAACGAGCGCCCCGCCCGCGGAAAGCGGCGCGCGTCTGGACGCCGATCCCCTGCACCCCCGGACTCACCGGCGAGAGCGCCTAGGCCAGGGGTCGGACCTGCACCACCCGGAACGTCTTCAGGCTGCCGTCCTGCTCCTTCACCGAAACATAGTCGCCCGGGTTGAAAGTGTGGCTGTCGAAGCGGTAGCCCGATTCGTCCTCGTCGGGGTCGCCGTCGATGTCGTAATGGAAGGCCCACGTGCCCCCGCGCGTGCGCACGAGATGCCCGTGCTCGTCCTCCTGGCCGCGCCAGAAGCGCCACACGCGGCATTTCTCCCGGCTTTTCTTGAAGGCCTCGGGATCGATGTGGCCGTCTCTTTGCAGCGGTGCGACGAACTCATAGCCGTGGTTCGCGCTGCCCTGCGGATAATCGTGGTCACGGGCCAGTTCCAGGCGAATCTTCTGCAACGACATCTTGGCTTGCGTCCCTTCAAGACTTCGCAAACGGGCCATATTGCCGCGCCAGTGGCAAGCGGCCAGGCGCGATCAATCGGCTTTCTTGTCCTCGGCCGTCTTCTCGGCCTTCTCGATGGCATCCTCGCCGCCATAGGTCTGGACGAATTGCCGCAGCGTCAAGCGCAGCCGGAGCTCACGCGCATTGTCGTGATGCTGCCGGGCGTGCTCGATATCGTCCAGGATGAAACGCCGCAGCATGGGCACCCCATCCGCGCTGTGGTACAGGTAGTTGCCCAGTTCCGCGGCGACGATCATGGGAATATGCTCGTGCTCGGCGATGGCCCGAACCTCCTCTTCGGTCAGGTCGCAAAGGCCGATGCAATCTTCGACTGTCAGCATGGTCAGTAAATCCTTTGTCGCGTGGTGGTTCCCCGCCCCAGTCAGTGCGCGACGAGCACCGGAATTCCGGCGCTGCGCAACATGGTGTTCGTTGCCCCGCCCAGGATGAACTCCCGGAATCGGCTGTGACCGTAGCCGCCGGCCACCAAAAGGTCCGCGTCGTGGGCCCCCGCCTCCTCCAGAAGCTGAGCGCCCGCCTCTTCCTTGCCGGCTTCCAGCTTGCGCGCCTCGGCGCGCAAACGGTGCCGGGCCAGAAAGCGTACCAGATCATCCGGGTCCGCATCGAGGCCGTGCTCGGCCACCGTGTAGACGACGATCTCTTCCGCCCGGCCCAAGAGCGGCAGCGCGCCGCTCACCGCCCGTGCGGCCGGACCGGAGCCGTTCCAGCCGATGGCAACGCGCCGGCCGATGCGCTCCGGCAAGGCCGGCGGCGCGATCAGGATCGGCCGGGCGGATTCGGTAAGCGCGGTCTCCAGCGTGGGAGAGACGGCTCCCTCCTCCGCTACGCTGCGCCGCGCCAGCACCAGAAGGTCGAACAGCCGACCGCGATGCGCCACCTCGTCATGCTCCCGACCGACCAGATGGCGCCATGCGACGGCAAAACCGCCAGAGGGCTCCGCATCCGGATCTACCGTGGGCAGGCCAGGGCCGCTCACCTGATCGCGCCAAGCCTTCGCGGCCTGCGTCTCGCGGGCCTTCACGTCCTCTTCCAGGCTCGCCATCAACTGGTCGACCATCGAGCCCGTCATGCCGTTCGCCACCATCGGCGCGGTGGTCTGCGGGTCGGCAGAGACCTGCAGCGCCTCGACATAGGCTTCGAAGTCCCGTCCCATGGCAAGCGCCGCGGCGAGGGTCACGTCCGTCTCCGGCCCACCGTCCAAGGCGGTCAAGATCGCTGCGTAGCTGTTCATGGTCTCTCGAGGTCCTCCCGGGCCGGATCCGCGGCAGAACGCGCAGGCGACCGGCATTCTGTTGATTTCATCGGCCAGACTTGCCCGCATTGACCTGCATCAAGGCCGGCCCGGCACAGGCCATTCAGCCGTAGTGCGGAACCTCTCCTTCGGCCCCGTGCGGGTCCTGGTGGATGATAACCTCGGCATCCGGAAAAGCCGTGAC
>JAWVYK010000011.1:0-23493 GCA_033722755.1 Rhodovibrionaceae bacterium
CCTGATGCGCCGCGGCCTCGTGGACCTCTGCATCACCGGCACCGACCGCGTCACCGCCAATGGCGACGTGTGCAACAAGATCGGCACCTACCTGAAGGCGCTGGCCGCGCACGACAACGGCGTGCCCTTCTATGTCGCGCTGCCCGGCCCGACGGTTGACTGGACGCTGGATTCCGGCGACGCCGTGCCGATCGAGGAACGCGACGGCGCCGAGGTCGCCGAGGTGAGCGGACGTACGCGCGACGGCGCGATCGAGACCGTACGCGTAACACCGGACGGCAGTCCTGTCGGCAATCCCGCCTTCGACGTCACCCCGGCGCGCCTGGTCACGGCGCTGGTCACCGAGCGCGGCGCCTGCGAGGCCACGCGCGAGGGGCTGGCCCGGCTCTATCCCGAGTTCGCCGGGAAGGCGGCGGAATAATGGACTTTCCGCAGGAGCGGCAAGCCCTCGTCGCTGCCGCGCGGCGGATGAACACGCTGGGCATCAATCAGGGCATGTCCGGCAATCTCGGCTTGCGCGCCGGCGACGGCCTGCTGGTGACTCCCTCCGGCGTGGCCTACGAGGCCATGGCACCTGAAGACATCGTGCGCATGGCCTTCGACGGCAACTGGGAGGCGCCGGTTGGGCGCAAACCGTCGAGCGAGTGGCGCTTCCACCGCGACATTCTGGCCGCCCGTCCGGAGTTCGACGCCGTCGTGCACACCCATGCCATGTTCGCGACCACGCTGGCGTGTCTGGGCATGGATATTCCCGCGTTCCATTACATGGTTGCGGTTGCCGGCGGCAGCACGATCCGCTGCGCACCCTATGCCACCTTCGGCACGCAGGAGTTGTCGAACCACGCGCTGGCCGCCCTGGAGGGCCGCCAGGCCTGCCTGTTGGCCAATCACGGGATGATCGCCTGCGGGCCAAGCCTGGAGAAGGCGCTTGCGCTGGCCGTCGAGGTCGAGACCCTGGCGGCGCAATACTGGCGGGCGCTGCAGGTGGGCGCGCCCAAGCTGCTCGGCGACGCGGAAATGGACCGGGTGCTGGAGAAGTTCCGGGACTATGGGGCGGGCGGAGGCGACGCATGACATCCGGCGAGGGAGCGTTGCGGGGCCTCAAGGGCCTCGATCACGTGCTGGTGGGGGTGAGCGACCTGGAGGCGGCGCGCGCCAATTGGCAGCGGCTCGGCTTCACCGCCTGTCCGCGCGGCCGACACATCGGCTGGGGCACGGCGAACTACTGCCTGATGCTGGAGCGCGATTACATCGAGCTTATCGGCATCGTCGATCCCACGCAGTTCACCAACAATCTGGATGTTTTTCTGGAGGGGGGCGAAGGACTGCTGGGCCTCGCCTACGCCAGCGGCGACATGGCGGAGACCGCCGCGGCGCTGGCCGAGAGAGCAATTCCCGCCGACGGACCGAAAGATCTGAAGCGCATTCTGGAACTGCCCGAAGGCGAGGTCCGCCCGGCCTTCGAGTTGCTGTTTCCCGAGGCCGAGGCGCTGCCCGGCGCGCGCGCGTTCATCTGCCGGCATCTGACGCCCGAGATCGTGTGGCGCGAGGAGTGGACCCGCCACGCCAACGGCGCCCGGGCGATCCTGGAGATCGTCGGCGTGGTCGAGAACCCCGAAGCCCTGGAGCCGGCTTATCGGCGCGTGTTTGGCGAGCGGGCCGTACATTTGCAAAGCGGCAGGCTGACCGTCGCGGTGGGCGGTCCCACGCGCCTGGTGCTGACGCGGCATGAGAGCCTGGCCGAGGTCATGCCGCAGGCCGTCGGGCGAGAGCGGCCGACGCAGCGGCTGGCGGGCTTGACCGTCGGGGTGCGGGATCTCGAGGCCACCCGCGGCGCTTTACAGGCAAGCGGCGTTCGCGCCGAGAGTTCCGCCTCCGCGGTCATGGTGGATGCGCAGAGTGCGAACGGCGTGGCGCTGAGCTTCCGCGAAATGCCGGAGGCTTGAGGCGGGAGGACAGCCGGACGCGCCTTAGTTGCTGTCTTTCCCGGTCGGCCCGCGCAGCGTTTCGCGGTAGCGGCGCAAGACGTCCTCGACTTCGTAAATTCCGGCCGAGCGCTCCGGCGGCTGATCGCGGAACAGGCGCATGGTGGCGACCGCGCGGTAGGTGGTCTTGAGGTCGTAGTAGGCCGGTCGATAGTGATAGATCGGCGCGCGCGGATAATGCCGCGGGTTATAGGGATAGGGGCCGAAGAAACGCGGCTCTTGACGCTGCCTCTCCTGCAGGGTGCGCTCCATCAGGGCAAAGCGTTCGTAGCCCCGCTGCCGGGCGAGCTCGGCGGCGCGATAGAGCATGCCGGCCTCCACCGCCTCGCGGGAGGTGGCTCGGTTGCCGGCGAAGCTTACCTGGTAGGTATCCGGACCGGCCTGGATGGTGTGGTAGCCATAACCGGCACGGTCCACCGGGCGGTAGGCGGTCGGCTGCAAGGGTGCGCAGCCGGAGATCAGGGCCAAGGCGAAAACAATTATACATATGCGCATGCGCGTAATAATAGCGCGCCGAACCCGATTAGTCATTCTAAAAATAGAATATGATACATCTATCGCGCGACGGAAAAGGCGAGGCGACGGCCGGTTTGGCGGATGCCGATTATAGGGCCGGCGATTCTGTCAATTCCCCGAATGACGGCTCCGGTCAATTCATTGTTAGTTGCACGCCGTGCGACTTGGGCGCGATGTTGCCTCGGCCTGTTCAATTAAATTGCTAAGCTTGGAAGAGGTGCACACGATGGTAAATCCGGAAGTAAATAGCGCTGAACGGCTACCCTCCTGGGTGACCGGTTTTATTCGGAAATCAGGTAGGATTGCGGCGGCACTCATCCTTCCAGCCCTGGCGGCGGGCCATGCGGTTGCACTCGAGCCGGCCCCGTTCGACCCTGCGCCCGCAGGGGCCGAATCGTTCTGGGAAGATATGAATTCCTCCGACGCCGGCCGCTCAGTCGTGCGGGAGCACGACGGTTACAAGATACGCTGGTCCTGGAAAGGCGAGCCGCGCGAGGGCTATCTCTTCTGCACCTATTGCGGTTCCACCCGGTTCGATGTCGACGACTATGCGGCGATTTGGCCGCTGGAGGTCGGCAAATCCGTCGAGTTCTGGCGTTACAGCCGCGACAACAGCAGCAAATGGAAAGACAGCATCCGGGTTGTCGGCGTTGAGACGGTGGAGCTGGAATCCGGCCCGGTCGAGGTCTTCAAGGTGGTCAACGAGTCGAAGGCCTACAGCCACTCCTGGCGCGGCACCTTCACCTCCTGGTATGCGCCGTCGCTGGGCTGGAATGTGAAGCTGGTCGGCGAGCCCTCGGATGGCGAGGGCTGGGCGTGGAAGGCGCGCAGCTTCGAAACCGAGTGAGCTGGCCGCAGGGTCTTGGCGGCCCGGCGATCTCTACACGTTGAAGCGGATATTGAGGACGTCGCCGTCCTTGACGACGTAGTCCTTGCCTTCCGAGCGCATCCTGCCCCGGTCCTTCGCCCCCTGCTCGCCGCCGCAGGCGATGTAGTCCTCGTAGGAGATGGTCTCGGCCCGGATGAAGCCGCGCTGGAAGTCGCTGTGGATCACGCCGGCGGCCTCCGGCGCGGTGGCGCCGCGGCGCACGGTCCATGCCCGCGTCTCCTTCGGGCCTGCGGTGAAGAACGTGATGAGGTCCAGCAGGCGATAGCCCTCCTTGATGAGCCGCGACAGGCCGGTTTCCTCCAGCCCCAGGCTCTCCAGGAAGTCGCGTTTTTCCGCGGGGTCGCTCAGGCTCGCGACCTCCGCCTCGATGGCCGCCGAGATGACGACATGGCCGGCGCCCGTCTCGCGCGCCAACTCCGCCACCGCCTCGGAATAGCTGTTGCCCGCCGCGGCGTTTTCCTCCTCCACATTGGAGACGTAGAGCACCGGCTTGGCGGTCAGGAGATGCAGCTGCCGGAAGATCCGCTTCTGCTCCCGGGGCAATTGCACGCGGCGCGCCGGCTTGCCGGCCTCCAACGCCGCGTTGACGGCTTCCAGGACCGGCAAGCGCGTGCGGGCCTCCTTGTCGCCCCCGGTGGCGCGCTTGCGCGCCGCTTCCAGCTGCCGCGCGACGCTCTCCAGATCCGCGATCAGCAATTCGGTCTCCACCGTCTCTGCGTCGCGCAAGGGCGCGACCGAGCCCTCGACGTGCGTGACCTCGCCTTCGAAGCATCGCAGAACGTGGACGATGGCGGCGACCTCGCGGATGTTGGCGAGGAACTGGTTGCCCAGGCCCTCGCCCTTGGATGCGCCCTTGACGAGGCCGGCGATGTCGACGAACTCGAGCTGCGTCGGCAAGACCTTGGCCGATTTCGCGATGGCCGCAATCTTCTCCAGGCGTTCGTCCGGCACGGCCACGCGGCCGACGTTGGGTTCGATGGTGCAGAATGGATAGTTCGCCGATTCCGCCGCGGCGGTCTCGGTCAACGCGTTGAACAGGGTCGACTTGCCGACGTTGGGCAGGCCGACGATGCCGCAGTTGAAGCCCATCGGGTGTGCTTTCTTTCGCTGTCTTCAGTCTTTTTCAGGCGCGCCGGAGTCCTGGCCGGTCTCGGCTGCAGGCGGCTTCGGAGGCTGGGTGAGGTAGGCGACGCGCGACATATAGGCGCCCGGGTCGCCGTCGATAAGGTGACCCACTTCGGCCGCGACGGCCTCGAGGAAGGGGGGAAGCTCCTGGCGCTCGGCCTTCGCGAAATCGGAAAGGACGTAGCCGTGCACCAGCTCCTTGCTGCCGGGATGGCCGATCCCAAGACGCACCCGCCAGAAATCCTCGCCGATGTGGGAGATGATGCTGCGCAGCCCGTTGTGCCCGGCCGCTCCGCCGCCCTGCTTGACCTTCATCTTGCCCGGCCGCAGGTCGAGCTCGTCGTGAAACACGCAGACGTCAGCCGGCTGCAGCTTGAAGAAGCGCATGGCCTCGCCCACCGCGCGGCCGGACTCGTTCATATAGGTCTGCGGCTTCAGCGCCAGGCACTTCTGGCCGGCGATCCGGCCCTCGGCCGCCTGGCTCTGGAAGCGCGCACGCCACGGGCCGAAGCCGTGGCGCCGGGCAATTTCGTCCAGGGCCATGAAGCCGATGTTGTGCCGGTGGCCGGCGTAGCGCGCCCCGGGATTGCCGAGTCCGACCAGAATCCTCATGGAACCGGCGCTCCCCGGTATCGGCTGGAACCACTGCGGGCAGGGGCGGGCGGCCGTATGCGGCCTTTGCGGTGGAGAATTGGAAGATCACTCCTCTTCCTTCTTCTCCTCCTCGCCTTCGCCGCCTTCTTCGCCTTCGCCGCGCTCGCCCTCTTCGCCTTCTGCGCCCTCTTCGCCCTCTTCGCCTTCAAGCTCCTCGGCTTCGGCTTCGGCGGCGGCCGCGGCTTCGGCTTCGGCCTGCTCCTCGGCGGCTTCGGCCTTCACCGCGCTGGGCGCGGCGACCGTGGCGACGGTGAAATCGCGATCGGCGATCATCGGGCGCACGCCGTCGGGAAGTTCAATGGCGCTCATATGGACCGCATCGTTGATGTCGAGTCCCGCCAGCGAGCATTCCAGGTACTGCGGGATGTTGTCGGCCCGGCAGTACAGCTCGATCTCGTGGCGCACAATGTTGAGCACGCCGCCGCGCTCCAGACCCGGAGATTCCTCTTCGTCGATGAAGTGGACCGGAACGTTCACGTTGATTTCCGTCGCCGCCGAGACACGCAGGAAGTCCACGTGCATGGGCCGGTCGGTGATCGGATGGAACTGGATGTCGCGCGGCAGAACGCGCTCCTTGCGCTCGCCGATCTGAATGTCGAACAGCGTGGCGTAGAAGCCAGGCCGATAGATGGCGCGGTCGAGGTCGCCCGGTTCGAAGGTCACCATGACGGGGTCCTTCTTCGCGCCGTAGATCACACCGGGCACGCGCCCGGCGCGACGATCGGCGCGGGCTGCCCCCTTACCGGCCCGCTCCCGCATTTGTGCGGTCAGGTTTGCAATGTCGCTCATCTCGTCTTCCTCACATCGAAGTGGCGGACACGGCCTCCAGGGGTGCCGCGCCCTCGGTCATGCCCGGGATCGCCCCGGGCGCAATCTAGTCGAACAGGCTCGAAACCGAGCGTTCGTAGCTGATCCGGCTCATCGCCTCGCCCAGCAGCGGGGCAATGGAGATCTGCCTGATGTTGTGCGCCACGCGGACCGCTTCCGTCGCCGGAATGGAATCCGTCGTGACCAGTTCCTCCAGCGGCGAGGCCGTCACCCGGGCCACCGCCCCGCCGGACAGCACGCCGTGCGTCACGTAGGCGCAGACGCTGCTGGCGCCGGCGTCGCTCAGCGCGACGGCCGCATTGCAGAGCGTGCCGGCGGAATCGACGATGTCGTCGACCAGGATGCAGCGTTTGCCGTTCACGTCGCCGATGATGTTCATCACTTCAGAGACGCCGGCGCGCTCGCGGCGCTTATCGATGATGGCGAGCTCCGCGTCAAGGCGTTTGGCGATGGCCCGCGCGCGCACCACACCGCCGACGTCGGGCGAGACGATGGTCACCTCGCCGCCGTCGTGATGCTCGAGGATGTCTTTCGTGAACACCGGCGCGGCGAAAAGATTGTCGGTCGGGATGTCGAAAAAGCCCTGAATCTGTCCGGCGTGTAGGTCGAGCGTCAGCACCCGGTCGGCGCCCGCGGTGGTGATCAGGTTGGCGACCAGCTTGGCCGAGATCGGCGTGCGCGGTCCGGACTTCCGGTCCTGGCGCGCATAGCCGTAATAGGGAATGACCGCGGTAATGCGCCGCGCGGAGCCCCGTTTCAACGCGTCGACGGCGACCAGCAGCTCCATCAGGTTGTCGTTCGCCGGATAGCTCGTCGACTGGATCACGAAGACGTCCTCGCCGCGGACGTTCTCGTGGATCTCGACGAAAATCTCCATGTCGGAGAAGCGGCGCACGCTGGCCTTGGTGAGCGGCAGGTTGAGATATGCCGAGATCGCTTCGGCAAGGTGCCGGTTGCTGTTGCCGGTCAGGACCTTCATGTCTCGTTTCCAGACAGAACACGGGGGGCGACTGAACCCGTCGGCCAAGACGGGATCGATGCAGGATTGCGGCGAGCGGACCCTTGCGCTGAAACGGTCTTAGCCCCCCGACCCCGCGAGCGCGGCGGACTTTATCAACGCGATCTGCCGCTGTAAACGATCTGACATCATTGGCGGCGCTGATAGGCTCGCGCGGCGAAAAGCGGCCGACATCGGCCTATTCCGTGCTCCCACGCCCCGTCTTTCGCAGCAGATCAACCAGTCCGGGAACGGCGGCCTGCGCTACAACCTGCGCGTTGCCGCCCCAGGGTCCCGACAACAGGCCCGCGGGCACGGTGTTTTCCTGGCGCACGGTGCCAAGCGGCTCGGAATCTTCGGGACGGCGCACGGTCCAGACGATCGCCACGCGCTCCAATCCGCCGCCTTGCGGGACAACAGTCACCTCGCCCTCGATGCGCAGGTCGTCCTCTCCCGCCTCACGACGGACCGGCAGGCCCTCAGCGGCCAGCGCCTTTTCCATCGCCGCGCTCAGGCTCTCAGGCCCGTCGCCGGGCGCGGTCACCTTCACGATGGCCAGCCCGGCGCCCGCGGATCCGGAAACAGCCCGGTTCGCCGACGGTCGGTCCGGCATGATTGTCGCCGCAATATCTCGCATCGCCGGATGCAGATGCGCTCTCAGCGCAGCCGCGTCGCCGGTGCGCCAGAGACCGTCGGGCAGGCTGAGCGTGCTGTTCGTATTCTGGAGGATGCGGCCGTCCGGGGCCGAGAGCACCCACTGGATGGCGACGTTCTCGTCCGGTCCCGGCCGGTCCTCGACCTCGCTGAAGCCCGCCAGGGCGTAACTGCCTTCATTCGCCAGGGCGGTCCCGGCGGGCAGGCCCAGGGCGCGCAACTCGGCCGCGGCCGCCTGTGCCGGCGCACCCCGGCGGCCGTCGACGCCCAGCACATAGACGCCGCGGCCCTGCGGCAATTCCAGGAGCCCGTTGTCGGACTTCTCGGCCGGCGTGCTCTGAAATGGCCGGGGCAGGGGCCCGCATGCGGCCACCGCGAGGCCGAGCAACAGCAGCAGAACCGTCCGGAGGCACGCTGGGGGCATGGCTACAGCAGAACGCAGGTCGCCAGCAGACCGAGACAGCAAAAGACGACGAAAATCACGACGTGCGGCATGGAGCTTCACAAGCTGGACGCTGTTCCCCGGCTTAGGGCGCGATGTGCAGGTCGAGCGAAGATTTCGTAAGCGGTTCCGCACCCTTTTCGCCGATCAGGCTGGTGCGTCCGGGCGTCATCGCAAGACCGCGCTCGCTGTCAAAAATAATCATGTGGCAGAAGAAGACCATACCCGGACGCACCTCGATCGGATTGTCGCGGTAGAGCATGGGCCAGTCCATCCAGTTGGGCGCAAAGGTGGTGCCGAGCGAATAGCCGCAGGCGTTAAGCCGGTGCGCCTGCATGCCGTGACGGTCGAGCACCCGCGCATGCGCCGCGAACGCCCCGCCCACGGGCTCGCCGGGTTTCAGCGCGTCCTCTACCGCGTGCAAGGCCTCCAAGGCGATGGCGTGCATCTCGCGCTGGCGCTGCGGCGCCTCGCCGACGGGGACCGTCGTCATCATGGCCGCGTGATAGCGGCGGTAGACGCCCGCCCACTCCAGCGTGACCTGGTCTTGCGCCTCGATGTGCCGCCGGCCCACCTGATAGCGGCAGAGCAGTGCGTGCGCGCCCGAGCCGATGACGAACTCGTTGCCGGAATAATCACCGCCGCCGCTGAAGACTGCGCCCTGCATGGCTGCGAGAACGTCGCCCTCGAAGGCGCCGGCGCGCACCTCGGCCTTGGCGGCGGCAAAGGCGGCATCGGCCAGTTCGGCCGCGCGGCGCACGTAGGCGATTTCCGCCTCGCTCTTGACCACGCGCAGCCGGCTGACCAGCAGCGAGGCGTCGCTGAGCTCGGCAAAGTCCTGCAGCGCTGCGTCCAGGCGTTTGCCGTTGAAGGCCGTGAGCCCGTAGGCGTCGTATTCCACGCCCAGACGCTTTCCCGCGAGGCCCTGCTCGACGAGGATCGCCTTCAGATCCTCCGCTGGGCTGGAGCCTTCGCGGTCCTCCCAGATGCGGATGTCTTCGACGATGGAGGTCTGCTGCGCCTGCCGCAGGTCGGCGGAGCGGGTCAGCAAGGTCATGCGCCCGTCGCCACGCAGCACAAGGCATTGGAAGTACACGTAGCCGAAGGTGTCGTAGCCGGTCAGGTAGTACATCGTCTCTTGCCGGAAGCAGAGCAGCGCGTCCAGCCCCGCCTCGGCCATGGCCGCGCAGGCGGCGTTGCGCCGGGCCCCGAATTCCTCGGCGGAAAAATGCAGCGCCATTGTCGCGTTATCCTTCGAGATAGATCACGGAAAGCTCGCGCCCGTAATCGCTCTGGCCCTTGAGCCTGGAGCGCCGGTAGCTGAAGAAGCGGTCTTCCTCGGCGCAGGTGTCGCAGGGCAGGGACTGGACGTCGTCCAGATTCATTGAGGCGAGCCGGCGCGAGACGTAGCCGCGAAGATCGAAGAGGAAGTGGCCTTCGCGCGGGGCCGGGCAGAAGAAGTCGCCATTGGCCTGGTCCTGCTCGAGGAAGGGGTCGGGAAACTCCGGCCCCACCTCGTAGGAGCGGCGGCCGATGCAGGGGCCGACTCCCGCCATGATGTCGCGGCGTCTGGCGCCCAGCGATTCCATCGCCTCCAGGGTGTTCTCGAGAACCCCGTCCAGGGCGCCGCGCCAGCCGGCGTGTGCCGCGCCCACGACGCGGGCCTTCGGATCGGCCAGCAGTACCGGTGCGCAGTCCGCGGTGAGGATGCCGAGCGCGACATGCGGCTTGTCGGTGACCATGGCGTCGACCCGGCGGCGGTCGTCCTCCGGCCAGGGTTCGTCCACGACCGCCACCGCGTTCGAGTGGGTCTGGAAGGCCGTCACCAGCCGGTCCGCCGGCAGGTCGACCGAGACCATGGCCCGCCGGCGGTTCTCGCGCACGTTATCCTTGTCGTCGCCAGAACCGAGACCGCAGTTCAAGGTCGCGTAGAGGCCCCCGCTCACTCCGCCGGCACGGGTGAAAAAGGCATGGCGGATTGCCGAGAGACCATTGAGGGGGCCGAGGGTCAGCATGACGGGCGCAAGTTTAATCGCCCGCCTGCCGGGGCGCAAAGCCGTGTTGGGCGCGGACCGGCTGCGGCGCTCATTCGGCGAACCCGGCCGGCATCGGCGCATCCGCGGGCGCGACCGCCATGACCTTGAAAAGCGTGCCCATTTGCCCGGCATCGGTCAGCCGGTGCAAGGCGCTGTCGATGTCTTGCTGCTGCCTGGGCCCCGCGGTGCGCTTTAGGGTCTGCGCGCGCGTCTCGATACCGAGCGACTTGAGGAATTCTCCCTGCCCGACCGGACCGTGGGGCTGGGCGCCTGCACGCCGGGCGACCTCGGCCAGCGCGTGGAAGTCGACATGGGCGGTCAGGTCGGCGCTGCCGGGATCGTCCAGCACCTCGTGGCGTTGGTGCCGGCGCAGCGCCTGCAGACTGGGCGCGCCGGCCGGCAGGGCATTGCCATAGTCGATGACGAGGGCCGCCACGCCCTCTGCGGCGATACGGCGGGCGAGTTCGTCCATCATGGCCTCTGCCACCGGCGACATCTCCGCGACCGCTCCCTCGGGGGCATCGCGCAGGCGTCGTGGAACCGGCGCGGCGGATGCGGGCAACGGCTCGCCGAGGACGAAGACGAGACCGGCGCCGTCGGCCTCCAGGCCCACGAGAATTTCGCGCCAGGCGCCGGCTTCCTTGCGGAACTGGCGAATCGGCAAGGCGTCGAAGAATTCGTTGGCCAGGAAGAGTGCGGGACCGCCGGGCAGGCTCTGCAGGTCGTTGTGCCAGGAGGGCGCGTAGGCCGCCAAGGCCGCGTGCTGCTTTTCGCGGAGCGCCGGGCTGATCTCGACCAGGTGGACGTCGACGGCATCCAGAAAGCCGGGCGCCAGCTTGGCCGCGCGCAGCGCGTCAGCCATCAGCGTGCCGCGCCCCGGTCCCAGCTCCACCAGGCGCAGCGGCGCCGGACTGCCCTGGGCGGCCCAGGTGTCGGCGCACCACAGGCCCAGCAGCTCGCCGAACATCTGGCTGACCTCCGGCGCGGTGATAAAGTCGCCAGCCGCGCCGAGAGGATCGCGCGTGGCATAGTAACCGCCCTGCGGATGGGCGAGCGCCTCGGCCATGAAGTCGCCGACGGTGATGGGCCCCTGCAGGCTGATCCGCCGGGCAATGCGTTCAAAGGCCGTGCCCGCAGCCGGTCGCTCACTCATCGGCCGGCTTGGCAGGCGACGCGCGCAGCGCGAAGACGAGGAAGCCGATTCCGGCCAGTATCATCGGCAGCGAAAGCAGCTGGCCCATGGTCAGTCCGCCCGCGAGAAATCCCAGGTGCGCATCCGGCTCGCGGAAGTATTCCACGACGAAGCGGGACAGGCCGTAACCCGCCAGAAACACGCCGGCCACAGCGCCCTGGCGGCCGAGCGCGCCCATGCGGATCATGACCAGGAGTACGATGAAAAGCACAAGGCCCTCCAGGCCTGCCTCGTACAGCTGGCTCGGATGGCGCGGCTGCGGCCCCGCCCCTGGAAAGACCATGGCCCAGGGTACGTCGGCAGTGCGGCCCCAAAGCTCGCCGTTGATGAAATTCGCGACTCTGCCAAAGAAAAGGCCGATCGGCGCCGCCGCCGAGACGATGTCGCCCACGGCGACCATGGGCAGCCCGCGTTTTAGCGAAAACAGGATGAGCGCCAGGATGACGCCGGCGGCGCCGCCGTGGAAGGCCATGCCGCCTTCCCAGAGGAACAGGATCTCTGCGGGGTTCGAAAGGTAATAGCCCGGCTTGTAGAACAGCACGTAGCCCAGCCGGCCGCCGAGCAGCACGCCGATGGTTGCCCAGAACAGCAGGTCGTCGAAGTCCTCGCGCCGCATCGGCCAGGGCGAACGCTCGGCCAGGGCGCGCGCATAGCGCCAGCCGAGGATCAGCCCCGCCACATAGGCCAGCGCGTACCAGCGGACTGCGAAGGGACCGAATTCGATCAGAACCGGATCGATCTGCGGATAATCAATGACGGCGAAGGGCATGGCGCGGTTGTCTTTCGGCTCCAGTGATCCGGGGCGGCGTAAAGCGGCCGGCCTCAGCGGTAGGGGTCGGACTGCATCAGGTAATCGCGGACATAGCGCCCCACCCCCTCCTCCAGGGCGGTGAACGGGCGGTCATAGCCGGCGGCGCGCAGCCGATCCATCCGGGCCTGCGTGAAATACTGGTATTTTTCGCGGATGGCTTCCGGCGTGGGAACAAACTTGATGTTCTCCGCTCGATCGGCGGCGGCGAAGACCGCGCGCGCCAGATCGGCGAAGCTGCGCGCCTGGCCCGTGCCGAGGTTGAAGAGACCGCTGACTTTCGGCGAGCGCAGCAGCCAGAGGACCACGTCCACGCAGTCGCCCACCCACACGAAGTCGCGCAGTTGTCCGCCGTCGGGATAATCCGGGTTGTGCGACTGGAACAGCGTTGCCGGCTCGCCGGCTTCGATTTGCCTGAACAGATGATAGGCGACGCTGGCCTGCTGGCCTTTGTGATATTCGTTCGGGCCGTAGACGTTGAAGAACTTCAGGCCGGCCCACTGGGGCGGCGCGCCGCGGCCCTCGGCAATCTGCTGGGCGACCCAGCGGTCGAACAGATGCTTGGACCAGCCGTAGCCGTTGAGCGGGCGCAGCCGGGCCAGGCAGTCCTGCGACATATCGTCGTCGAAGCCTTGCGATCCGTCGCCGTAGGTCGCCGCGGACGAGGCGTAGACGAAGGGTATCTGACGCTCGCGGCAGAAGGTCCAGAGCCGTTGCGACAGACGGAAGTTGTTCTCTAAGAGCTTGTCGCCGTCGACCTCCGTGGTGGAGGAGACGGCGCCCATGTGGATGACGGCCTCGATGCCGCGCACCCCTTGCAGGTAGTCGGCCAGATCCTCCGGCGGAACCACGGTCTCTAGCGAGCGTTTGGCCAGGTTGCGCCACTTTTCGCCGTGGCCCAGCCAGTCATCGACCACGATCCGTGCGCCGGCTTCGTCGAGCGCGGCGACGATGTTCGACCCGATGAAGCCCGCTCCGCCGGTCACCAGATACATGCGCGTTGCTGCTCCCAATCGCTGAGCGGCGGGCGCTTGGCCCTTGAGGGATTGCCTGTCTCGCGCACCTTATAAGTCCCGGCTTCGCGCCGCGGCAAGACCCGCGCTCGCTTTTCCAGTTATTGGAAGTCATGGCTAAAAACCTTGAGGCGCCGCCGTCTTTAGCCAAATGTGTCGGCAGAACACGCGGTGGCGATCAGGAGGGCACATGCAATCCCGCAACAGAATGCTGGACGATTTGGCGCGCGTGGCCGGCGGTGCGCTCGGCGCGGCGGCCGGCGTGCGCAGCGAGGTCGAGGCACGCCTGCGCGAGCAGTTCGAGCGCATTCTCGGCCAGATGGACCTGGTGACGCGCGAAGAGTTCGATGCCGTGCAGGCCATGGCGGTCAAGGCGCGCGAGGAGAACGAGACACTCTCCGAGCGCCTCTCCGCACTGGAGTCGCGTCTGGCGCAGCTTGAAAAAGCACCGAAGTCTGCATCCGGACAGAGCCGCTCGAAGTCTGGCGGCGGCGCTAAGGGCGCGGCGAAGGCGCGCTCGAAATCGGCGTCCGGCGCGAAGAAATCGGCCGGCTCCCGCGGCGCGGGCGGCGGCAAAGGCTCATCGGGCTGAATGGCGAATGGTTGGCCGGATGCGCTCGCCGGTTCGTCAAAAGCGGCTGAACGCTTAACGAAAAATTATATTGGATCAAATAGTTAGGCGATGACAGCCAAAATATCACAGTTTGTCATCATTTCCCCGTTGCAACGGGGAATCCAAGATGGCACGCTAAATCTTGTAGGCGGGTCGTGGGGTTTATCCATATACGGGTTTCAGGGCCAGATATGGGGTCTGTGGCCTCACGAATCACAGCTATTAGTCGGCGATTCGCTTCGCGCCGACGCCTCTTGTGGAGGGCAGCGTCGCCATGGTCATGGTCGTCCAGCACCACCCGGTTCCCCATAACCCTCTTGATTTGTTAGAGGAATTGATCTCTGCCAACGACTGGCACTTCGACCGCTCGAGCGACTCCGAGCTTGCGGTCGAGGTCTCGGGTCGCTGGTGCGATTACCACATGTGGTTTGTCTGGCAGGAGGAAGCGCGCGCCATGTACTTCTCCTGCCATTTCGACGTGCGGGTGCCGCCGACGCGCCGGGCGGCGGTCATGGAACTGCTTACCTCGATCAACGAGCGCCTCTGGCTTGGCCATTTCGACCTCGCCGCCGAAGAAGGCGCGCCGATGTTCCGCCACACCATACCGCTGCGCGGCACCCAAGGTGCCAGTGTTGAGCAGCTCGAAGACCTCGTGGACACCGCCGTCATGGAGTGCGAGCGCTTCTATCCGGCCCTGCAGATGGTGATCTGGGGCGGCCAGACGGTCTACGAGGCGCTCACCACGGTGATGATGGACACCGTCGGCGAGGCGTGACAGGCTTTTTCCTCCCAATAGAGCGTGCGCCCGCAACTCTTTGCGGGCGCTTTCCATAGGGTTCAGCGTCCGGACCGGCTCGCGCACGAGACGCCGGGGCTGTGGCTTAGCGGGAGGGTGAGCCATGAACATCGATGGACCGTTGTTGCTCGTCGGCTGTGGCAAGATGGGCGGCGCGTTGCTGGCCGGCTGGCTCGAGGGTGGGCTGGAGCCGCAAAAGGTGACCATCGTCGAGCCCTCCGCCGAGCTTCGCCAGTCCTATGAATCGAAAGGCGCTAACGCCGTCGCCGACGCCCAGGATTTGCCGGACGACCTGGAGCCGTCTGTCGTGCTCCTGGCGGTCAAGCCGCAGGTGATGGCCGATGTCTTGCCGCCCTATCGGCGCTTCGTGACCCCCGAAACCGTCTTCGTCTCGATCGCCGCCGGCAAGACCATCGCCTTTTTCGAAGACCACCTCGGTGAGGATGCCGCCATCGTGCGCACCATCCCAAACACCCCGGCGGCTGTCGGCCGGGGGATCACCGGAATGGCGGCCAACGCACGGGTTGGCGAAGCGCAGAAGAAGGCCGCCGCCGACCTCTTGAGCGCTGTCGGAGAAACCGTCTGGCTGGACGACGAAAGCTTGATCGATGTGGTCACCGCCGTTTCCGGCAGCGGTCCGGCCTATGTGTTCTATCTCATCGAATGCCTGGCCGCCGCGGGGGCCGAGGCGGGGCTGCCGGAAGACCAGGCGATGCGGTTTGCGCGTTCGGTTGTCTGCGGCGCTGGGGAATTGGCCTATCGCGATGACACGACCGCCGGCCAGCTTCGCAAGAATGTCACCAGCCCTGGCGGCACAACCCAGGCGGCGCTCGACGTGCTGATGGCCGACGACGGCCTGGAGGCGCTCATGAATCGCGCGGTTGCGGCGGCGGCCGAGCGCAGCCGCGAGCTGGCCGACTGAGCGCGGGGTCGAAGGTCCGCGCAATGACCACGGCAAGTGAACCCAGGGGCAGCGTCGCGCGGGTGCGCGATGCGGTGGAGGCGGCCGGCATCCGCTTCGATCTGAAACGCTTCCCGCAGGGCACGCGCACTTCGGCCGAGGCTGCAGCGGCCGTAGGCTGCGCCGTATCTCAGATCGCCAAGTCGCTGGTTTTTCGCGGCGCGGAAAGCGGCCGGCCGGTGCTGGTCATCGCAAGCGGCGTCAACCGCGTCGATATGGTCAAGCTGGCCGCTTTGCTGGGCGAGGAGGTGCAACGCCCGGATGCGCGCTACGTGCGCGAGCGTACCGGTTTCGCCATTGGCGGGGTTGCGCCTGCCGGCCATCTGGAGCCACCGCGCGTGCTGATCGATGCCGATCTCATGGCGCTGCCGGAAATCTGGGCGGCCGCCGGCGCGCCCGACGCCGTTTTCCGGCTCAGCCCGGAAAGCCTTCGCGATCTGACGGCCGGCGAGGTCGCGGAGGTGCGGGAAGACTAGGCGCGGCTTGGCAGCACAGGTGATCGCCCCCAGTTTATGTGTCGTATAGGCTGAGCGACAGGCGAGTTGCGCCAAGCTTGGCGCATCAGATCACACGGGGTGCGAGATGGCCGAGAAATCGGACAAGAGCGGCAAGTCTTCGAAATCCACCGCCGGCAAATCGACGGCCCGAAAGTCCGCGGGCAGGAAATCCACCGCAAAGAAATCCACGGCAAAGAAAACCACCGGCCGGAAAAGCGCGGCCAAACAGACGGCGGCCAAACAGGCCACGGCCAAACGGTCGGCGGCCAAACAGTCGACGGCAAGGAAATCCACAAGCCGCGCCACGGGCGGCGCGGCCTCTGCGGCCAAGAAGTCAGGCGGCCAATCGCGCGCCAAGTCTTCGGGCGGCGCCCGCCGGCGTTCCGGCGGCGGCGGCAAGACTGCGGATCCGCGTCAGGCAATTCTGAACGCGGCGTTGTCCCTGGCGGCAGAGCGCGGCTGGCGCGACCTGTCGCTTTTCGAAATCGCCCAGGCATCGGGCGAGAAGCTGTCCACGGTCTATGAGATCTTTCCATCGAAGACGGCGATCCTTGCCGGCTTCATCCGGGATATCGAGGCAGAGGTTCTGGGCGGGGTCACGCCGGAGGAATTCGACCCGGAGGAAAACGCGCGCGACCGCCTTTTCGACATCGTCATGCGCTGTTTCGACGCGCTGGTGCCTCACAAGAAGGCCGTGGGGGAAATCGCCTACGACGTGATGCGCGACCCGGTTTCGACAGCGGCTGTCCTGCCGCATTTCGCCAGGGCGATGGCGCACACGCTGGAAACGGCCGATCTGTCCACCTCCGGCCTGCGCGGGGTGGTCAGGGTGAAGGGCCTCGGGGCCATCTATCTGGCCACGCTCAGAACCTTCCTGCGCGACGACACGGCCGACTTGTCGAAGACGATGGCGAGCCTCGATGGCTATCTGCGCCGTGTCGAGGGCTTCATGCGCAGGGCCGATCCGGCGGCCCGCCGAAGAAGAGAGGAAGCTCCGGAGCCGGGAGAGACCTGAGCCCGCGGGCTTTATTGTGCACTGCAAAAAACCCTTGACGTCTTAGGGGCTCGAGATCATATACAGGCTACCAAATGCTGCAGTGCAGCATATACGAGAATCACCCACTCGCGACGCTGCGGAGGAACCCCAAATGGCCAAGAAGACCGGCAATCCCTTCCTTGATAACGATTTTAACGAGATGTTCGACGTGAACAGGTTCATGGAGCAGTTCAAGGTTCCGGGCATGGAAGCCCAGAACGTCATGGAAATGCAGCGCAAGAACATGGAAGCCATCGCCCAGGCCAACCGTGTTGCCTTCGAAGGCATGCAGGCCGTGGCCCAGCGCAATACCGAAATCATGCGCCAGGCGATGGAGGACTTCACCAGCGCGTTGAAGGACCTGTCCGGCTCCGCCTCTCCCGAGGCGCGTCTCGCCAAGCAGGCCGAGCTCACCAAGGATGCCTTCGAGCGCGCGATCAAGAACGTGCGCGAGCTCTCCGAGATGAGCGCCAAGTCGAACACCGAGGCTCTGGACCTGATCAACAAGAGGGTTTCCGAGAACCTTGACGAGCTGACCAGTCAGATCAAGGGCCTCTCTCAGAGCAAGCCCGGCGGAGGCGCCAAGAAGTAACGCCACGCCGGTGGCCTTTGCTTAAACGCGGAGGCCCCGCACCAGTCTCTCTGATGCCGCGCGGGGGTCGATGAGGCCCGCAGCGCGCGGCGCGAAAGGGCCGTCATACCTCCCGGACGGCCCTTTTGGTTTTTGCGCATGGGCGGACCAAGGACAGCTTCGCCGGGCCCTCGTATTTTGCTGCGGTTTTCCCATGTTGTAGCCTGAGCCCACTGGCCCGAATGGGGACGAAGCCCGTGTCCGATTCCTGCAAGAGCGCAGAGCCGCAATTCGAAGGCGCCTCGCGCGCCTACCGGCGCGTGCTATGGGCGGTGATCGCCATGAACTTCACGATGTTCGTGGTCGAGCTTGCCGCCGGTGTCGCCGGCGGCTCGATGGCGCTGCAGGCCGACGCGCTGGACTTCGCCGGCGACACGGCCACCTACACAATCAGTTTGATCGTCATCGGCCGCTCGCTCGCGGTGCGCGCGCGGGCCGCCATGTTCAAGGGCCTCTCGCTGGGTGTCCTTGGCCTCTGGGTCATGGGCGCGACAATCTACCGCGTCTTCGTGCTGGGACAGCCCGACGCCTTCGTCATGGGCGGGGTCGGACTTCTGGCCTTTGCGGTCAACGTGGCCAGCGCTCTTCTGCTGCTGCGCTTCCGGGAGGGCGACGCCAATGTCCGTTCCGTCTGGCTTTGCAGCCGCAACGACGCCATCGGCAATCTCGCCGTCGTGCTGGCCGCCTCGGGTGTGTTCATCAGCGGCACCGCCTGGCCGGATCTGATCGTCGCCGCGATCATGGCGGGCCTCTTTCTCAGCGCCGCACTGCGAATCGTCCGCCAGGCGGCCCAGGAAATGCGCTTGGCGGCGGCCGGGCAGAAGCTGGAACGCGAGCCCTCCGCCGCGGAATGAGGCCGCAGGCGCTTTGCCTTGGGTTGCGGTGGTGCTAGCGTCTCTGCCCATCGCATTTCCCGAACGGCAGGCGTAGGACGAGCGGCATGTCCAACAACGGCGACCAGATCTCCTTCGACGATTTCCTCAAGGTCGATATACGCGTAGGCACCGTGGTCAAGGCGGAGCCGTTTCCCGAGGCGCGCCAGCCTGCGCTCAAGCTGTGGGTCGACTTCGGCGACGAGATCGGCGAGCGCAAGACCTCCGCGCAGATCACCGAACACTACGACGTAGACGAGTTGGTGGGCCGGCAGGTCGCGGCGGTGGTGAACTTTCCGCCAAAGCAGATCGGCAAGTTCTTGTCCGAGATCCTGGTCCTCGGCTTTTCCGACAGTGAGGGGCGGGTGGTGCTTGTCGGTCCCGACCTGCCGGTGCCCAACGGCCAGCGGCTCCACTGACAACCGCCGCAGGGGCCGGGGAGGGAGAAACGAGTCAGCCAATGGCGGAACCTGCGAATGCCGCGCTGGAGGGCGTTCTGGTGGTCAGCCTCGAGCAGGCGGTGGCCGCACCCTACTGCTCTTGCCGGCTTGCCGATGCCGGTGCGCGGGTTATCAAGGTGGAACGGCCCGAGGGCGATTTCGCGCGCGGTTACGACCGGGTGGCCAAGGGTGAAAGCGCCTACTTCGTCTGGCTCAACCGCGGCAAGGAGTCGATCGCGCTCGACCTGAAGCAGCAGGCCGACCGGGCCGTGATGCAGCGTATGCTCGCGCGCGCCGACGTCTTCATCCAGAACTTGGGCCCGGGCGCGGCGGAGCGGCTGGGCTTTGGCTCGGCCGAGTTGCGGTCGCACCATCCGCGCCTGATCACCGTCGATATCTCCGGCTACGGCACGCAGGGACCCTATGCCGCGCGCCGGGCCTACGACCTCCTGGTGCAGGCTGAAAGTGGGCTCGCCGCTGTGACCGGCCGTCCCGAGGGTCCGGGGCGCGTGGGCGTCTCGGTCACCGATGTCGGCACCGGCATGTACGCCACAACGGCGGTGCTGGAGGCGCTGATCGCCCGATCGCGCGACGGCCGGGGGCGCGGCATCGAGATATCGCTGTTCGACGCCATGGCCGACTGGATGACCGTGCCGCTGCTGCACCAGGTCTACGGCGACCGGGCGCCGCGGCGCGTCGGGCTCAACCATCCCTCCATCGCGCCTTATGGCGGCTATGCCGCGGCCGACGGCGAGATCGTCGTGGCCGTGCAGAACGAGCGCGAATGGCGGCGCCTCTGCGAGTCCGTGCTGGAGCGGCCGAAGCTGGCGGACGACCCGCGCTTCGCCGACAATCCCGCGCGCGTCGCCAACCGTCAGGCGCTCGACGCGGAGATCGCGCCGGTCTTCGCCGCCATGGATCGCGACTCGCTCGCCGAACGCCTGGACAGCGCCGGCATCGCCTATGGGCGCGTCAACGAGGTGTCCGATCTGGCCGAACACCCGCAGCTTCGCACGGCGGCGCTCGCCACTCCCTCCGGCGACATCGATGCGGTGGCGCCGCCCGCTCAATGGTCGCACGGCGCCCGGACCCTGGGCCGGGTGCCGGCGCTGGACGAGCACGGCGCCGCAATCCGCGAGGAGTTCGCCGATGGGCCGTGACAATGGTGCGAACGGAGCTGCGCGGCCGGCGGCCTCCGCCAATGGCGGAACTGGCCGATGGGACGACTGGATCGGGCGTCGCCGCCGACGGGCGGACATGATCGACCCGCTGCGCGCCTCGGCGATGGCCGCAACGCTGGAAGGCACGCCGGCGGCCCCGGAAAGCGCGCCGAAGCCGGGCGACCCATTGCCGCCGCTTTGGCACTGGGCCTATTTCTGGGAGGTCGCTGCGGCTTCGGGCCTGGGCCCGGACGGCCATGCCGCGCGCGGCGACTTCCTGCCGCCGATCGAGCTGCCGCGGCGGATGTGGGCGGGCAGCCGCGTTCGCTTTCTCAGGCCCTTGCCGGTCGGCGTCACGGCCGAGCGCATCTCCACCGTCGAGAAGGTGGAGGAGAAACAGGGCCGGTCGGGTCCGCTCGCCTTCGTGACGGTGCGCCACAGGGTGCGCTTTGGCCGCAAGGATGTGATCGACGAAGAGCACGACATCGTCTATCGCGGCGGCACGGCGGCCGCCAGCGGCGCGTCGCAGACGCCGCCGGCCGAGCCCGCGTGGAGCGCAGAGGTTCGGCCCGATCCGGTGCTGCTGTTCCGGTATTCGGCGCTCACCTTCAACGGCCACCGCATCCACTACGACGTGGACTACGCGCGCAAGACCGAGGGCTATCCGGGCCTCGTCGTGCATGGGCCGCTGCTGGCCAGCATGATGGTGGGCTTGGCCGCCGCACAGGGCGAAGGCCGGCCGATCGAGCGCTTCGCCTTTCGCGCACTGGCGCCGGTCTTCGACACCGCGCCCTTCGTCGTGGCCGGCGCGCCGGCGGCAGACGGCAATTCGAAAATCGACCTCTGGGTCGCCGGACCCGAAGGCGCGCTGGCCATGCGCGGCGAGGCGGCCTTCGCCGAGCGCCCATCCCCTTGACCCGGAGGCGCGAGGCACCGAAAACAGGGCCGGGGTTTGGCGCGGTCGATCAGGCAGGCAAGGAGGCGCAGGTGGGGGCGAAAGACGAGAAATCAGGGGCCAAGCCGGTGGAGCTCGCCAAGACGGGCGACGCCGAGGGCCTGAAAGCGCGGCTGCAGGCCGGCGGGCCGGCCGATTCGTCGGACCGGCTGGGCGTCACGGCGCTGGCGCACGCCGCACGGCGCGGCGATCTGGCGGCGATCGAGCTGTTGCTCGAACATGGGGCCGATCCCGACAAGACCAGTGATTCCGGCAACTCGCCGTTGATGGAAGCCGCTGCACGCGGCCATGCCGATGTCGTCAAGCGCCTGCTCGCCGCGGGCGCCGACCCAAAGCGCAAGAACAAGTGGGGCTTCGACGCGCAGAACTGGGCCGACTGGCCGGTGAACGGCGCCGAAATCCGTGCCTTGCTGGAGCAGAACGAGGGCTAAGGCGCGGCGGTCGCCGAAACAGGGTAGGGCGCTGCCGGATTGTGTTGCTGCATTGCAACAGAAACGGTCGAGGCGGCGGCCGGGACTCGCGAGTCTCCAGACTAAAAATTCGGTATTTCAACGGTTTGATTTTTCGCCTTGAAAGGCTCTTAGAGGGCTTCTAATTTGTGCAGTGCGGCATGAACGACATTCCTTCCTCCCTGACGTTCTGCCGTAAACGCACTTCTTGGGCGTTTCCTCCCTAGACTTGGGCCGTGCGGCGCGTCCGCACGGCCTTTTTTATGCGGCAAGGTGCGGTGGGTTTCAGCGCGCGGGCGGCTGCCCGTCGCCGGGGCCGAGTGCGCGCTGCATGATCACCGTGTCGACCCATCGGCCCAACTTGTAGCCGATCGATTCCAGTGTGCCGACGCGGCGGAAGCCCAGCGCCTCGTGGAGGGCGATGGAGGCCTCGTTGCCGCTGTCGCCGATGATCGCCACCATCTGCTGATAGCCGGCCGCCGCGGCCTGCTCGATCAGCGCGGTGATCAAGGCGCGGCCGACGCCCCGGCGCTCGAGGCCGGGGGCGGTGTAGACCGAGTTCTCCACCGTGTGGCGATAGGCCGGGCGGGGCCGGTATGGCCCGCAATAGGCAAAGCCGGCGATGCGGCCCTCGACCTCGGCGACGAGATAGGGCAGGCCCTCGGCCAACAGGGCCTCGCGGCGGCGAGCGAAGGCTTCGGGGTCCGGCGGCTCCAGTTCAAAGGAGGCCAGGCCGTTCAGCACATGGTGAGCGTAGATTGCGTGCAGCGCCGGCAGGTCGGACTCCCGCGAGGCCCTCACGCCGACGGTCTCCCGCGCCTTTGTCCCGGCGCCCGGCGCGCCGCCGACGCTCACGGCCTCAGGTCGTCCAGGGGAATTTCGCCCAGACGCTCCATGAGCCGCGTCATGTCCTGCGCCACGCGCGCCAGGCCGGGGCCGCGCTCGATGCGCTCTTCGTCCATGTAGAGCGCGCGGTTGAGCTCGATCTGCAGGGCGTGCACGCCTTCGGCCGGGCGGCCGTAGTGGCGGGTGACGAAGCCGCCGGAATAAGGCGTGTTGCGGGTGACCGAATAGCCGAGATCGCCCAGCAGGTTCTCCGCGGCCGAGACCGCGGTCTCGGCGCAGGAGGTGCCGTGGCAGTCGCCGAGGACGATGTCCACCCGGTGGCTGCGCCGGTCCATATCCATCGGCCCGCCGACCGAGGGCATGGAGTGGCAGTCCAGCAGCAGGCAGCAGCCAAAGTCCTCGCGCGTTTGCTGCACCAGATCGCGCAGCGCCGTGTGATAGGGCCAGTAGCAGCCGTGAATCCGGCCCAGCGCCTCGGTGAAGCTCAGCTTGCCGCGATAGATTTCCGCCCCGCTGGCGACCACGCGCGCGATGGTGCCCAGTCCGGCGGCCACGCGCGGCGAGCGGGTGTTGGCGTAGGCCGGAAGCTCGTCGTCGAACATCGCCGGGTCGAGCTCGAAGGGCTCGCGGTTCGGGTCCACGTAGGCGCGCGGGAAGAGCGCGTGGATGAGCGGCGCGCCCACCTTTGGCGCCGCCGCGAACAGCTCGTCGACGAAGCTGTCCTCGGAGCGGCGCAGGCCCAGGCTGTCGAGGCGCGAGGCGCTGAGGAAGCTGTCCGGATAGGCCCGCCCGCTGTGCGGCGAGGCGATCACCAGCGGCAAACGCTGGCTGTGCGGTCGCAGCACTTCGAAGGCTGCCGCTTGGCTTGCATCGGTGCTGCTGTCGGCGCGCATTGCGGTGTCGTTCATCGCCCTTCTACGTAACGAAAAACCGTGCGCACCGCCAGCGGCTTTCGCGCGCCGCAGTGTGGCCCCGCGCCCGCTTTCGTCGTCTTTGCGGCGGCGAAGCCGCGGCCGGGCCCGTCGGCGAGGGGCGGGGCTTGCAAAGCGCGGGGGATGATGCTACCTGCCTGCCGTGCCGCGGGCGCCGCCAGCACCC